>JAHDHP010000067.1:0-12090 GCA_020631245.1 Bacteroidota bacterium
AGTTAGATGTAATAAGGTAGATGGTGACTGGATGATTGGGTGACAGGATGATTGGATGACTGGGTGAATGAAGAAAGAAAGTTATATTTTGACTGTACAGAATGATTATAGCGTAACGCCATCCAATCATGCAGTCATCCAATCATTGTCCCGCGTGAGGGATAGTAGTGGTAGCTTGGCGTAGAGACGTTGCGTGCAACGTCTGTACAGAAAGGTAGTGAGGCTTTTGCTGGCAGGGCTGACGGAGGAAGACACTGCCAGCAAAGATAGCCGAACACCTTTTCTGCAAGCCAACTACAAACGGATAGCCCGACCCCATTTTTGCCAATCAACGTGTCAGGTTTCGAATGTTTACAATCCAATTCGAGTTACGCAATTCTTTGAACCTGACACGTTTCGATTGGTAAAAATGGGGGCACGCCCAACTACTTTTTCTGCATAATCGTTTTATGATACCCGATAATACCCGCTTCCATCAAAAAAGGAGCAACGATACCTGCAATAGAATGCTTGATAAGTGAGGTCGGAAATAAACGAAGGGCGAGTAGTAAACGGGTGAGTAGGGGATACTGAAATACTTTTATGCCGCCTTCTTGAAATCGCTGTAAATTGGGTAAAATAGCATCCGAATAATCCGTTTCTTCGATCATTTGAAGCCCCTTAGATTGAGCTATTTGGTGCCACTGCGGCCAAGGAGCAAATTGCTTGACCGCAAATGCCACTGAAAAAATTTGATTCGCCACTTGCCAGTGTTCGTCTAAATCTTGACTTTCCTTTTCTTGATACCCATCATATACCATCAAATACCCATTTGGAGCCAGTAGCCGATGAATTTCACTAAGTGTTTGCGGATGATCTTGGCTATGACAAAGACACTCAATCGCAAACACAAAATTAAATTGCTCATCGGGCTGAGGGACTGCATTGAAATCTCCCTGTTCAAAATTCAAATTCACCAATCCTTTTTTACTTGCCTTTTCACGCGCTCGCTCAATATTGACAGGAGTAAGATCAATAGCGGTAAAGCTTACATCTGGTAAATGTTCGGCAAGAAAGAGGCTATTGAATCCTTGCCCACAACCTAGTTCAAGTACCTGTTTAATGTCATGTTGTTTTATAAAAGAAAGTATGGACAAGGGCTGACGATATAAACCCTCTCGATGTGCGCGTCTATCGGGGCTAATATGCAGGGGAAAATGCATAGCTCCTTCGGGGGAGTGTAACCAACGATAATATTTACCTGTTTTTTGATAATATTCTATCGTAAAATCATGATCGACTTGGGTGTCTCTTAGTCCTTGTAAACCAAATACTTGATCTATTTTTTGGAGGTAATTTATTAAGCTTGGAGGAGGTGCGAGCATGAAATAGAGTTGAACGAAAATTTAGATTTTGGAAAACGGATTTGTAAATTTGTTAAATAAAACACAATATACAATTATTTACCCTTCTACCATTAAAAAATCCGTATATGAAACATTTTATCCTAACTGTAGTATGTTGCCTATTATTGTCTGCTGTTTATGCCCAAGTAGGCGAGAATACTGTTATTGTAAAGTATCAAAATCCAATCAATCAAACCACTGATTTAGAGCTGGAAGTAAAAGAGCTAGTTGATCTTGAACTCGCTTTATATGGTGGGCGTGGTGAGTTTGTGAAATTATTAATGAAACAAGAATTGATGGCGGGCACCCACCAAATACCAGTGGTGGTGAGTGATGTACCTGCTGGTGATTATATGCTAATGATTCAGTATGGAAGTTTTCAAAAGCAAACTCCATTCAATGTAGAACATTTAAGTGTTAATCCCTTAGCAGAAATGCCCGCTAAAAAGAAAGGAATCGGTGTAGATTATGGCGTATCTGAAACGACGACTAGCAAACCAGCAGTAACTCCTTTGAACGAACCTATCCTTACGGGTAATGTTTCAGGTCAGCCTCTTGATAAGCCAGTTCCTTATGGTATATCTGAAACAACAACTGCATGGAATACTAAAGTTAGTAAGAGCAGAAGTGGAGATTTGTCTACTAAAAAAAATTATGAAACCATGCCTGATGGTGGTGGGAATACGATTGTTTATGGTATAGATGCTCCTAGTGGCACTACGGCGAAACGTCCTACTACACTCGGTGTGCCTAGTAGTACTCCTACGGTTGTTGGAGCGAGTAAAAACGCACCTAAAGTAGAATTTTTGAATCCTGTTCGTTCTGGAAATAATATCCGTATTACCCTCGACAATATGCAAGACATTGAGCTTCGTTTAGTAGATAACAATGGTAAATTTATCAAGCTATTGATGAAGCAAGAATTGATGAAAGGAATGCACGATATTCCAGTGATTGTAAGCGATATTCCTCAAGGAATTTATTTGCTTGAAATTATGGCAAATGGAGAGAAGGAAATTAAAAGTTTACAAGTCGTTCATTAATTTTTGGGCGTGCCCCCATTTTTTATTGATGAAAATGCCACCAGCGTGGACGCTGGTGGCATTTTCATCAATAAAAAATGGGGTCGGGCTATCCGCTTGTAGTTGGCTTGTACCAGCCTGTTCCGCTATTCGCCTAGCAGTGTCTTCCGCTGTCAGCCCTGCTAGTCGTAGCCTCACAAGGCAGCTACTTCCCCAAGCTACCGCTACTATCCCTCACGCGAGAATTGTGTGAAGCTAGGTGCGATGTGCGACGAACGTATTTCTGCTCATCATTATATATTTGTAATACTCTTCAAATTGAATTACTTTTATAGATATGGAAAAAGTTTATTTTCAAAGTCTCTCTTTAGAAAATGTTCGCTGTTTTGGAAAGAAACAAGAAATCTCTTTTTTAAAAGAAGATGGAAGTATTGCGCGTTGGAATATTATTTTGGGCGAGAATGGTACTGGAAAAACGACTATTTTGAAGAGTTTGGCAATGCTGGAGGCTGAGTATCATACTAGGACTTCTAATTTTAATGTAGATAGTATTGATTTTAGTTATTTTATAAGAAACAAAGCTAATCTTCCTTATTTTAGGTATTCTTGGTTATTAAATCCAGATGATAAATCTTCTAAGAGAGAAATAGGGATCAGTACTCATATATTAGATCGGGGAAATGGAATTGAGAGTATAAGTGATTCAAGTGAAGTCCATCCTTTTGTATTAGTTGGTTATGGAGCTGCTCGTATTATAGGAGAATCCTCCATTTCTTCATCTCAATTCCCTCCAAAAAAAACAGAGTATACATTCAAAGCCAAAAGCCTATTCGATGAATCTACTCCCTTATTAAATGCAGAAGAATGGCTCATTCAAGCAGATTATCAAGCTCTAAAAAATGAAGCAAAAACAAATAAACGAGAAAAAATTGAATCCCTATTATTACAGCTTTTTGAAGGAGAAATTTCCGCAATCAAAATTCAAGAAGATCCAATAGGTGTGTTATTCAAAACGGATTATGGATGGGTACGTTTACACCAACTAAGTTTAGGATACAAAACGCTTATTGCGTGGATGGTTGATTTTGCTAGTAAACTGTATGAATTATATCCTGATACTGATAATCCTTTGGCACAACCTGCCATTGTTTTAATTGATGAAATTGATTTGCATCTTCATCCAAAATTTCAACAAAATTTAATTCAATTTTTAAGTAAAACATTTCCCAATACCCAATTTATTGCCACTGCACATAGTCCTTTGATAGTTCAAGCAGCGGAAGATGCTAATGTCATTTTATTGAAGAAAGAAGATGATGAGGTGACTGTTGATAATGATCCAATAAATGTTAATAATTGGCGAGTAGACCAAATTCTAGTGAGTGACCTTTTTAATCTTGGTAGTTCTCGATCTCCAAGTAAAGAAGCATTAATGAAAAAACGTCGAAAGATTTTAGGACAAGCTACTCTTACCAAAGAAGATGAATTGGAAGTGCAACGTTTGGAGAAGGCTATAGGTGATGTTCCTGTTGGAGAAACAAAAGAAGAAATCAAGGCCTTTGAGGTAATTAAAGATTTTGCGAAAATAATACAGGAACTAAAGGAAAGTAAGCATAAATGATTTCAATAAATAAATCAACTAATATTCCTGAAATATTAAGGAGAGATGGTGCTACTGCTACAAACGATCTTTGTGCTTTATACGATGCTGATCCAGAAGCCTATCAATCAAAACCTGATATTAGTAATCGCTCTATTGAAAAAATGGAATTTAATACTTCTATTTATGGGGATCGAACAGTAAAAAATCAATTAAAAGAGGAACAGCATAATAAGTGTTGCTACTGTGAAAATAAGTTTAGTGCAAGTAGTTATGGAGATGTAGAACACTTTAGGCCTAAAGCGGCTGTCAAAATAGCTAATATTCGTAAGTATCAATATCCAGGATATTATTGGTTAGCCTATGATTGGAATAATTTATTTTTTTCTTGTGAAAAATGTAATCGAAGTTTTAAAAAGAATCAATTTCCCATAGTTGATGAGCAACAAAGAATGCGTTCTCATCAAGAACAATTGAATATAAATAATGAAGATGCTCTCTTGATTCATCCTTCTAACGAAGATGCTACAGAATTCATCCAGTTTAGAAATGAAATTCCTTATGCAATAGAAGATAATGAAAAAGGTAAAACCACTATTTCCGTATTAAAGCTAGATCGTGATAATTTAAATGAATTGCGTTTTGAGTATTTTAAAAAGCTAGAATATTTACTTCCTTATGCAGAATTTGATCTAGAAGATGAAGATTTTACTGCTCTTTTATTAGAAAATCTACCAACTTTAACTAAAGAAAACTTCGTAAAACAAGTCTTAGATGCAAGAGAACTGTTTAATAATGCAGCAAAACCTCCATCTATTTTTGCAGGAATGGTTCGTGCTAACTTTCCTCATCTTCCTTATGAAAATATTTCTTAGCCCAACTCCTTCACTTTCGCTTCCAACCAAACCTTTTTAGCAGGCTTCAACTCCCTTATCTGCTCCCAAATCTCATCTTTTTCTTTCGCCAACTCTTTAGGTGAATACCCATATAAGCTGACCTCTTCGCGCAATTTTGTGAGTTGTAAAACCAAGCTAACAAAAAAGGTAAATGCGGTATGATGATGAGTAGGAAATGCTACTTTATTGCGCTTTAGAAACATCGTTAGTGAATGACAGACGGTGCGTAAAGCTTCATCATCATTCAATGCATAATGCGTCTGAATGAGCAAAATTTTATGCGACACATGGTCAAAAATACTTGAAGGCTTATATTTTTCTAAGTCATTAAGGCAATCAGCATATCGCTCTTCGTAAAAAGCAATCGAAGCATTACAATATTGCAAAATGCTTTTTTGAGTTTGAGGATTGGGATGAATAGCCGATTCAAACTTGTTGATAAAATCTTTTGCCCAATCTATCTGATCAACAGCTAATGCACTCTTAACAGCATTCGGAAAATGAATAGCCTTTACAAAGTAATCATCTTCCTGTAAAATGTCATTCGATACCAAATAATCAAAGAGTTCAAATAAATCCTCTTGAAAAAGATGAGGATTGTGGAGGTGCATATGCCAACAATAGTTGATTAAGATGCTATAAAATTGTCGTATATCTGCTATTGGAAATGTTTGCTTATAATATTGCAACCTATCTTTTAACGTATCAAAGTAAATCTTTTGTTCAGGAGCGCGTAACAACTGTAATATTTCATACCATATTTGTATATATGGTTCTTTTTCAGCAGGGTTTTGGGCGATGAGGTGGCAAATTTCCTCTTCCAAAGGAAAAGTATACACTTCATTGGCTTGGAATTGGCGATTGTGAAAAATGACTAATAATCGTAAAGTTGCCCCCATATAGAAGTTTTGCAAAGAATGAACCATCGTATCCAAATTGTTCGAGTTCTCGGCCCATCCATCTTTTCGTACCTCATATGCTTGTTGTAATTGAGCAATAAGGTATTGATAGTAAAAATGGTTAGTTGTAGCTACCTTATCCGATTTTTTGTTCCGCTTATATTTGCGAAGTGCTTTATTGAATAAATCATCCTCTTTCAGTTCATAAGCTGCTTTCAATTCAGCATATGTTTGGTAAAGTGTATCCTTTCTAAATTGTTGATATTGTAAGAAAGAACGAAAGGCTTTATAGGTTTCTGTAAATAAATTATTGATTGTATTTTGATTATAACGCTTGTTCTTATAGAGTTGCTGATAAACATAGCCCAAATTAAGGGTAGAGTCACTATCAAGTTGTGGGTGATACTTCACTAAAAGCTCAACCAATTCAATAACTTTTTTTCGGGGCTTTAAACAAGGTAAGTAAAGGAGGAAGTCATTTAATTCATCTTTTGATAATTGATTGATTAAAGGGCTTACCTTCTTTTGGTAAATATGTTTCAATAGGCCGCCATCATCTGATTCATTAACTGGATTTTTAGGCATAACAGGATATATCTTAAAGGATGTTACTAAAGATCCTTTGGGGGATAAATAATGATTTGATTTCGGCAGAATTGGATGATAAAAGTAGGAAATAAAAGCGTTTATGCAAAATTTTTTGACTTATACTTTATAAATACTATTTGATTATAAATTTCAAATTATCATAAAGCGAATTGATTTGTTAAGTGTATATGTGGCAATAGAACTGAGTAGATGTTTTGAGAAAAACATTTTTTTATGTATATTCGACCTTGCTAATACTTATTCTTAGATTTTTGTAATGAAAATAACTTAGCGAATCTTTTTAAATTATTGTTTTTATTTATTTTATTTTTTATTCTAAGTTTATTCTTCTGATTTGTTTGTAAGTACCAATTGTATTCACTTTAAAATCAAAAACACCCTAATTTTAATTATTTTACAACTATTTTATCACTAATAAAAGGTTAGTAATAAAAGTGTATAGTTTTAATAAATGACTGATTATTAAGTGTTTGGTATCTGTTTTTTCTTTTTTGTTAAACGATATACTGGGTAAATGAAAGTGAAATGTGTTTTTTAGTATCATTTTATTGATAGATATTGCACATGTATTCCAGTATTGATCTTGAAACTAATAGCTGAAGATTTTAAAAACCCTTAATCCAGAGTAGAATGACAACAAATCTATGTCTAATTCACCTCAGGAGAATCTTTTCTCCTATTTTCCTACTATTTAAATGCCATACCGCTGGCATAAAACCTAAAGACTCAATAGATATTATTGATGTCATGACCATTTATGCTACGTAGGTCATACTTTACTTGGTAAATATTTGAAAATGATATTTTCTAAGTCATATGTTTCTAACACTATATAGCCATTTCAGCATTACCCATTACTGACATTGTTAATAACAAGTATTTTACTTGATAAGATAGGTTTATCTAGTACCGTCGCTTAACAATGTAAATAATTAATGTGATAGCTGATTGTTCCTCGTCTAATTTTATTTTAAAGAACCCCAATCAAACAGACAATTATGGAAATTAAATCGTTTTTATTAATCGTTTACTATTTATTATTACAAGTCCCTGGACTAAACAATCCCATTTCAAACCAGGTTGAGCCATTACCTGAAATGAATGTAACTAATATTGATATTCAGGAAAAGAATGAGAATATTATTCTCAAACCTTACACCATTACTCCCAGTATTGAGCCGAAACACGATTTTGCAGATATTGCTTACACAGTACATAATCCACAAACAGGTCTCACAACTGTATCTTTTAATAGCAATAAAACAGATAAAATGAGGCTTGGAATAGGAGAAGGTGATGGCAAATCTTGGATTTATGAAGATGAGTGTCATGTCAATAAAGGAAATAACAATGTCACTTTTGGTCCTGTATACTTACCCAAAGGAGAATACATTCTAGGAGTTGTTTATGAAACCGATGTCGTTTGGATAAGTTTTCAGGTTAATGAATAACCAAATATAAAAGTTCATTTATAATCCTCGGCGGGATTCGGAGGTGCTATAACACTATGTTATAGTGCCTTTTTTTTATTGTGTTATATAGGATAATAAAAAAGTATTAAAATATTTTCATTACCTAGCCTATGAAGATTGGGTGATTAGATGAAATTATGTTAATTTAATTGAATGTAGAGAGAGCATCGGCACTTTTTTTGTAATTAATCGGAATAGATATAACATTGTTATTAACTGAGTTTTTTCAATTAGAGAAAAGTAAGATATTGAAGTTGTTTCCAGATTACATTAAAGTGTGATAGCTTGTACCCCAATAATTTAACATATAGAGAAAGTACCATCCCATTTACCTATAAAGTAGGTCTATGGTTTTGTTCACTAGGCATTCCTTCCATTAGTTTTTTTACCTATATGGATACCTCACAATTAGGTATGGAAGATATGTTTATATGGAGGCTGATTCCCTTGATTGCAATGGCCTTTTATTTAATATTAGTGATTGTAAACCTTGACAATAAAGAAAAACGTTGGGTTCTGCCCACGCATTTAATGGCTTTTATTGGCTTATTGGTAATGATGTATGGTTTTGGCATTAAGGTGTTTACTAATCCTCATGCAACAGATCTTCAGTATTTTGCTGTTACAATTGCCTATACTACTACTTGGTTTGTAGCTGCATTTGTGGCAGCAGGGAACGCCATTTTTATGCCACCCATTACAGCTATTTGGGGCATTACCTTCTTTCTCAGTTTATATAATTTAGATGGAATAACCAATAATGAGTCCTTTCTAGTGTCTATTTATATAGTCGCAATCATGTCTAATGTACTCATTTGGCAAAAAAATAAGGTTGATTTTGAAAAATTTCAGATTAATGAAAAATTAAAAAAGAAAGAGCTAGAATTACTGCAAAAAAACAAGGAAATCACCAAACAGAGTGACGCTATTCAACAACAAAACCAATCTATATCGAAGCAGAATAAAATACTGGAAAAAATGAATCAACAATTAGTAACTTCTAATAAGTTACTTGAAAATTTTCCTCAAATCATTTCACACGATCTTAGGGAACCCCTACGAATGATTAATAGCTATGGCGTTTTATTGAAAAATTATAAAAAGAAAGGTTTAGACCAAGAAGGTACCGAATACTTAGAAGTGATTGTTGCAGCTTCTGTAAGAATGGAACGATTATTAACGGACTTATTCCGTTTTTCACAGTTAACTACCAAACCTATCAAAGTAAGCACAGTAGATTTAAACTATGTTATTCAGGCAGTTCAACACAATTTAGCACTAAAAATAGAAGAATGTGATGCGAAAATACAGATAGAACAATTACCCACACTATCAGGAAATACTAGTTTATTGGTACAAGTATTCCAGAATCTAATTGCCAATGCGATTAAATTTCAACCCAATGGACAAAAACCCGAAATAAACATCACTTACCAAGAATTAGAAGAGATGTATCAAATTACGGTACAAGACAATGGTATAGGGATCGCTCCAAAAGACCAAGATGCCGTTTTTAATCTTTTCAAACGACTACATACCATACAAGAATATCAAGGATCAGGAATTGGTTTAGCCACCTGCCAGCAAATTATAGAACGTTTTGGTGGACGCATCAATATTCAATCCGAATTAGGGAATGGAAGCTGCTTTATCATTCAATGGCCAAAAGAATTGATTTAATTTTCCACATAAGGATAAATAAAATCAAATAAGGCTACTGCAGCCGCTTCCCCCACCTGACTCTCATGTCCCCGATTCGTTAAAGTATGTAGGTGATTCGCAATGCCCAAAGCATCCAACCTTTCATGTAATAAGGCAGCACCTACTACCGTGTGTTCACTCATACTTCCATCCGAATACCCAATATACCCAGACTCATAAGGAGCTACTTCTTTCAAAAGTTATTTACGCTTCATGCTTAATCCATTTTTAGTACACTAGAAGCTCCTGATAATTCTTTCTCAACATCAGGATCACCCTTATAACGTAAAGTACTAGCTCCTGAAGCATCCACACGAATACTATTATTAACAGTGATTTTTGCATCACTAGCTCCACTCAAATCTGCCACCAACTCATCTGCCACAAAGCTATAATCCTTAAAAGTACTAGCTCCTGAAGCATCTAAGGTAAATGTACCACAACTACCCAGTATTTTCATATCACTCGCTCCACTCAGGTCAACTACTAAGTCATTCACATCCACTTCTCCGTCAAACTCACTAGCTCCTGATAAATTGACATCCAGTTTAGAATTGGTGAGCGTATTCTCTAAAAATATAGTAGAAGCACCACTCAAATCTATACCCTCCAAATTAGCTGTTTTAATAAAGACATTCAAAGTTGCATCTCCTTGAATACTAAGGTTTTTATCCATTTTAATGCGCAATGTATTATTATTCTTTTCAACGCTTACAAAGGACTGTAAATTGTCATCAGCTTCTACTTCAATCGACTCTTCTGTATCAGAAAAGGTAACAAATACATCGAAGGCATGGGACACATCCAGCTTATCATATCCTGTTTCCGAAAAAGTTTCTGTGGTTACATTTCCCGAAGGATCAATACGATCTTTGGTACAAGAAGTAATTAAAAATAAAACACAAACAAGCCCAGTTAAAAAAAGTGATCTTTTCATAAATTTTTGAATTGAATAGTGTGTTCTGGTTGGAACACTAAAGTTATTAGATGAATTTCTAGTGTGCACAATTTAATGGTTCTGAAAAGACTAAAATGGTTGTACGATCTGAATATTTTTTTTAAAAAAAGAAAAATGAATTCCACAAAAACATCTAATTATTACCTCCAAACATATCCGTTTGTAGTTGCCTCACACCCGCTAGTTCAGCAGATGCCTAGCAGTGTCTTCCGCTGTCAGCCCTGCTAGGCATTGCTTCACAAAAGCGGCTGTTTCGTCAAGCTACCACTACTATCCCTCACGCGATACAATGACTGGATGAGCGAATGACTGAATGATTGAATGAGCGTTACGCAACATTCACTAATTCACTCATTAAAACCGTCGGACGCAAATCGTTCCATCGTCCATCGTTCCATCGTTTTTTTTTATTATTTTCGCGCTTCAAAGGCTATCTTGATTTTAGAATTGGAGCTGAAAAGTCCAAATTTTTAGTCCCAATGTAGACTTTTTTGAGGCGCATAGTGGAACTACGTGCCAATAAAAAGACATAATTGGGATTAAAAAAATGGCTTTTCTAAGCCTGATTGTAAAGTCAAGACAGCCTATAAATTAAATGAAAGTGAAAGAAACAAGTATCAACATACTACCCCAACATGAACCCTTGTTGCGTCAAATTGCAACAGCAGCCAGCGAATTAGCTTATCCTAGTTATTTAGTAGGCGGCTATGTGCGCGATCTTATATTAGGTCGTCCCTGCAAAGATATTGATGTAGTATGTGTAGGAAGCGGTATTAAGCTCGCCCGAAAAGCGGCTAAGCACATCAAAGGAGCCTCACATGTAACGGTATTTCGCAATTTTGGAACCGCCATGTTCAAAGTCGAAGAAGGCGATCTAGAATTTGAGTTTGTAGGAGCCAGAAAAGAATCTTACGATCGTGGTTCTCGAAAACCTATCGTAGAAGATGGAACGCTAGAAGACGACCAAAACCGACGCGATTTTACCATCAATGCCATGGCCATTAGTCTCAACGAAGCCGACTTTGGAACCTTAGTCGATCCATTTGATGGAATGGCAGATTTAGAGGAGGGTATTATCCGCACACCGCTTGATCCAGATATTACCTTCTCCGACGACCCACTTCGTATGATGCGCGCCATCCGCTTCGCCACCCAATTAGATTTTACGATCAATAAAGATACCTACGAAGCCATTCGTCGAAACAAAGACCGCCTGAAGATTATCTCTTACGAGCGTATTCGCGATGAACTTAATAAAATCATCTTAGCCCCACGACCTTCCATCGGCTTCAAATTGCTCTTTTTTACAGGCTTACTCGACAAGTTCTTTCCCGAAATGGTGCGCCTCAAAGGGGTAGAAGTACGCAATGGAATAGGACACAAAGACAATTTTTACCACACCATCGAAGTACTCGACAATGTAGCCGAAGTGAGCGACGATTTGTGGTTGCGCTGGGCAGCCATTATGCACGATATCGCCAAGCCACCCACCAAGCGTTTTCATTCCGAACATGGTTGGACATTCCACGGGCACGAAGTGGTAGGCGC
>JAHDHP010000067.1:12190-16414 GCA_020631245.1 Bacteroidota bacterium
GTCACAGGACATGTCATTATGGAAACCTTTGGTATAAAACCAGGCAAAGAAGTAGGAATTATTAAAACAGCTATCCGCGAAGCCATCCTTGATGGGGATATACCTAATGAATTTGATCCCGCCTTTGCTTTTATGCTCGTAGAAGGAGCCAAGCTAGGTTTGGAGCCAGTAAATTGAGGGACGGAAGGATTGAAGGTTCAAAGTAGTATCTTTAAAATATATCTTATTTGTTGTTTCCTAATACAACTTATCTTATATTTGATGAAAGAAGATAGAAAGAGACAAGTATGTGCTTTTACTCTATCTATTTATACACCATTTCATTCAACTGAAATAGGTGTTCAATCCCACACATCCCACTCCACAACCTATAACGCATCGCTCTAAGAATAAACACATACACAAATAAAAAAGCAACCAAACAATGATATGTTTTTAACCTTAAATGAACATTATCATGAAGTCCAAAAAACCATTTTTCAATTTTAAAAACTATTTTCTTACCCACCTAATTTTATTATTAACTTTCCCCAGTATTGCATTTGCACAAAGCGATGATGTGACAGAATGTCCCTATTTTACCGTATTCAGTGATGACTCAACAGGGGTGGCTTTTTCACTGCTATCTACCAATGTGGATGCCACTATTAGTGGTGTCATAGCCAATGTTATTGTTGAACAGACCTATTTCAACGCAGGCGATTCGATCATTGATGCTACCTACGTTTTCCCGATGTCTACCAATGCTGCCATCTATGCAATGGAAATGGTCATTGATGATCGCGTAGTGAAAGCAGAGATAAGAAGAAATGCAGAAGCAGAAGAAATTTTTGATTCAGCGAATGAAGCGGGACTAACTGCGACGCTTTTGGAACAAGAAAGACCCAATGTATTTCAAATGAGTCTAGCTAATATTTATCCAGGCGATTCCTTGAAAGTTAGAATGGTCTATACCGAATTATTGGTTCCTAGTGAAGGCGTTTACCAATTTGTATTTCCCAATATAGTAGGGCCTCGGTTTACGGCTAATGGAGAACCCTGGGTAGCGCAATCTATCAATGACTTTTTTCCAGTATCAGAGACAGAGCTAAATATTCGCCTGAAAATCAATGCAGGAATGCAACTTCATGCAGTCTGTAAATCACATAATGCTCCATTTGACTATCAAGGAAGATCGGGCGAAATCATTTTAAATACCACCCCTGGAGACGATTTTATCGTAGATTATACCTTAGATGATAATCATATTAATACTGGATTATTGTTGTATGAAAGTGAAAATGAGGAGGAGAATTTCTTTCTATCTATGATTCAACCTGCTAAGCCAGAAGTAGAATTTAACAGCCCACCTCGTGAATATATTTTTATAATGGATGTCTCTGGTTCGATGAAAGGAGAACCCATAGAAATATCTAAAAGACTCATTACAGATTTATTGACTAATCTAAATAGTGGTGATAAGTTTAACATTATCTTCTTTGCTGGAGGCTCATCTATTTTATCTCCTCATTCATTAGACGTTAGCCTCAAAAGTTTATCAGAAGCTTTGGAGATGATAGATAATATAAATGCTGGTGGTAGTACAAGGTTACTTTCTGCTATGCAAACCGCATTGGATATGGAGGGTACAGCGGATTATTCCAGAACTTTTGTAATTCTTACAGATGGCTATGTCACGGTGGAGAAAGAAGCATATGAGTTAATCCGTCAAAATCTTAATGAAGCCAATTTCTTTTCTTTTGGTATTGGATCATCTATGAACCGCTTTATAATAGAAGGAATTGCCTATGTGGGAGAAGGAGAAGCCTTTGCTGTTACAAATCAAGTAGATGCCAATGAAATGGCAAATACATTTAAGAGATATATTGAACACCCAGTACTTACCAATATAGAATTGTTCTTTGAAGGAATAGATGTATATGATGTTGAACCACTAACTATCCCTGATGTATTTGCTGAAAGACCTATTATTGTTTATGGCAAATATCATACACCAGCAGAGGGGAATATTGGTATTGTTGGTGACTATGCCAATGGTAATATCTCTGAAACCTTATCCTTTTCAGATTATAGAGTAAATGCAGCGGATAATATTGCTTTGAAATATCTATGGGCTAGAAAAAAAATCAAACTAATGTCGGACTATGGGATTGCCAGTGATGAAACAGATGAATTAAGTCTTGAAGAAGAAATTACACAACTTGGTTTAAAATATAGCCTTATCACTAATTATACCTCTTTTGTTGCTGTAGATAGTAGTGCTTTAAGTGGAAATGGATCGGGTGAAGAAGATGACGAATTCCCTCTTGTTGGTTTAGAAGATGATTTTTCTGCTGAAAAAGGGCTTATCGAAGTTATGGGTACGATTACTGGTGCAGAGCAAACACTTAGAATTAAATTGGATGAGTTTAATGTTTTTAAATACCAAAACCTATCTTTACAAATAACAAGTGTAAATGGGCATATTATCTCTCAACAAAAGATAAATGTAGATGATGTAGAAGACATCCTTTCCATATCGCTTGGAGGAATATCTTCAGGAATGTATTTTATATCTATCTTATCTGATTCTCAAATACTTGATACCCAAAAATTTGTGATTAGGTAATGTAAAAACTTATCACATTTATGTATTTACAAAAAGAACTGATCCTTCCTTGTGGAGCCAAACTTCAAAATCGACTTGCCAAATCCGCTTTAAGTGAGAATATGGCTCCGAGGTATCATGGTCCCACCAAAGCCATCATTCGTGCCTATAAACGCTGGGCGGATGGTGGTTCTGGTTTAATAATGACTGGTAATATCATGATAGACCGAAAGGCTATTGGCGAGCCAGGGAATGTAGTAGTGGAAGATAAAACGGATTTTAAACTGTTGCAAGAATGGGCAAGTGTTATCAACGATACAGGAGGACATCTTTGGCCACAAATCAATCACCCTGGTCGTCAAGCTATTGGAGCTATAAACAAGGAAGTAGTAGCCCCCTCTGCTGTTAGGACAAATGTAAAGGTTATGCCTTCCTTATTCAAACAACCTAGGGCCTTAACAGAACCAGAAATCTTTGATATTATTGATCGTTTTGGCAACACTGCTTTGATTTTGAAAGAAGCAGGATTTACGGGCGTACAGATACATGGCGCACATGGTTATTTGGTTAGTCAGTTCTTATCTCCCTTGGTCAATCAACGAAAAGATAAATGGGGAGGAAGCCTAGAAAATCGGGCACGATTTGTTTTGGAAGTGTACCGAAATATTCGTGCAAAAGTGGGTGATAGCTATCCGGTAGGGATTAAAATCAACTCTGCCGATTTTCAGCGAGGTGGTTTTACGGAAGAAGAATCGATGGAAGTGGTAAAGCTGCTAGGAGCCGAAGGAATGGACTTGATTGAAGTTAGTGGTGGAACTTATGAACAACCAGCCATGACGGGGGCGGGACTGAAGAAAAGTACGCAGGAAAGGGAGGCTTATTTTCTGGATTATATAAAAAAGGTGCGTAAACTATTAAGTACGCCACTGATGTTGACAGGTGGTTTCAGAACCGTCAGTACAATGGAAAGAGCCATAGCAGAAGGGGAATTGGATGTCGTCGGGCTTGGTCGCCCTTTTACCCTCTATCCCGATTTGCCCAATCGTATTTTTGACGGCAAGCTCACCTACCTAGATATTCCTAATCCCCAAACGGGATTTAAAAGCTTGGATGATAGTGGTGTGGTTGATATAAAATGGCATGAAATTCAGATTCATAGGTTGGGTAAAGGGAAAGAGCCGAATCCCAATTTAAGTGCTTATTCAGTGATTGGTCATAATCTATCGGTGACTATGAAGAAATTGATATTTAGTTTACCCCTTTTTAAGTAATTCACATTTTGTTAGGGCTGCACTTATAACAATAATATCGCCCCCTTCAGGGCTTTTTTAATGGGTATGGCTACCCATCTACAATAGTGTCGTCCCTTCAGGACTTATAAGCCATCTGTGTATAGAGGAAACTACCAGCGAAGACGCTGGCAGCAGCTCCGTCGGACGTCGCATCGTAAATCGTTCAGAACCCACCCCTAACCCCTCCGAGGAGGGGAATTTGCGTGAGGGATAGTAGCGGTAGCTTGCCGAAATAGAAAGGTAGGGAGGCTTGGACTAGCAGGGCTGACGGAGGAAGACACTGCTAGGACTTTAGCCGAACACCTTGTCTATGAGGCAACTACAAGCGGATAGCCCGACCCCATT
>JAHDHP010000068.1 GCA_020631245.1 Bacteroidota bacterium
ATATTTAATTGTTCACACAAGCAAGTAAGAGCGTTAAATGTTTCCACTCCATTACTACAATCACCATCATCGACACAGGTTCCTGGATCAACTGCTGGAATGTAATAAACGTCTAAGTCTGCAATGACAGGAAGGTGATCAGACATTTCAAATAATGCTTGTGCAACATTATCAGGCACGTTAGCATTAAGGTTTCCTCCTGAGTTGCCCGCAGGGTCAATCATTGCTATATTGAAGTGATTTCCATCATTTCCTACTGCATCGTAAGAACCTCCTACATATTGGATTTGTTCGACTCCTCCTATTACATTCCCATTAAAATAAAGGGCGTCAAAACGATCATCTAAACCACCTGTGGAGCCTCCATAGCTGCCTGGGTAAGTGCCAGAACGAGTTGATTGTGTATATTTTAATACATCTCCTGCAATATTACGCGTCCAACCACCCAATACATCATTCATTGCTTGGGCATTGGTAATAGAGGTCATAAGGACATAGCCTCCTTCTGTAGAGCCATACATATTAAAATCTCCTCCCACTATAATATTATGATTGGCAGGAACAGCATTGATATAGTTCATCAAATCAGTCGCATTAGCTACTCTAACGTCTCCATTCGTAGCTCCTGCACAACTACTGGTATTATTACTAGCTTCTTGACTGGCTTTATAGTGAGCTGACACAAAATCTACAAAAATAGTATCTTCGTGACATTCGAGATTTGGATCTTGGATAAAGAAAGAGTAGTAACTATGATCTCTTGGGCAAGAGTTGATTTCATCTTGTAAAATAAAGCCTAATTTTGTTGTATTGTAAAACAACATATTGGCTTGCCCAGGTCCTTGTGGAAAATAAGTAACCTTTGCATAAGGTATTGTACTGGTGTTATTCAACTCATTTAGAAGATCAACAGCACCAGCATCATTGCTCACTTCTTGTAACAATATGACATCTGCGCCTACATAATTAACAATGGTTGCAAAATCGGCTGTACGTGTCCCTACACCAGCACTAGGATAATTGAGTATATTGTAGGTCATTACTCGAATATTGTCATCTTGGGCTTGGGCACTACATAAACAAAATAAGCATAGGATGCTTAGTAAGAGTTTTCTTTTCATAATTATTACGGCTATTAAAAAAGAGTTAGAACTTAGTTGTAATTTATTGCTAGGATAGGGCCAATAGGCTTCTAAGTTATAGTTATGATCGCTACTTGTAAATTTGATCCAGAATGCAATGATACGACTTTTTTTAGTATGTAATTGTTATATTTTTGTTATGTAAGTAGCTTATTTGTCATTATTTTAAACACAATACATATCATATTAATAAGTTACCACTTACTCATTACGTCTAAATGAAATATTATCTCATCGCAGGAGAGGCTTCAGGCGATTTACATGGCTCCCATTTGGTTCGTGCTATACTCGAACAAGATACAGAGGCAGTGATACACTGTTGGGGTGGTGATCTGATGCAAACGGCTGGTACAATACTCGACAAACACTATAAAGAACTAGCCTTTATGGGTTTTGTAGAGGTGGTACGTAATGTAAAGCAAATCAAGCAAAATTTTTCGTTAATTCAACAAGATTTATTACAACTTCAACCCGATATTGTTATCCTTATTGATTACGCTGGTTTTAATTTGCGAGTAGCTCCGATTGCAAAAAAAATGGGATGTACCGTTTGTTATTATATCCCTCCTAAAGTTTGGGCTTGGAATGCCAAACGAGCTTTAAAATTAAAGGAATATTGTGATCACATTTTTACCATCTTTCCATTCGAAACTCAATGGTATCATCACAATTATGATATGCATGTCGATTATGTAGGTAATCCATTATTGGATGAGCTACAAGCGCAAGCAACCTACTTAGCTGCCTTTAAGAAAAGTGATTTACACATTCCACCTACCTCGAAGCCGCTCATTGCCTTATTGCCTGGTAGTCGCCAACAAGAGATAAAGCGTTTACTCCCTTTACTGAGTCAACTCCCTAAGTTATTTTCTGATTATCAATTTGTCATTGCTGCTGCCCCTGCCCTCTCCCCTAGTTTCTATGAAGCTCAATTACAAGACGCAGCTATACCTATTGTTTATCAGCAAACCTATCCCTTGTTAAAACATGCCGTTGCAGCTATCGTTACTTCTGGTACTGCTACGCTTGAAACGGCATTGCTCAATGTGCCACAGGTTGTCATTTATCGTGCAAATGAATTGTCTTATCAAATTGCCAAGCGACTGGTGAAATTGCGACATATTTCGTTGGTCAATCTAATTTTGGAGCAGACGGCTGTTACCGAACTCATTCAGGACAACTATCATATCTATCAGTTACGTCACGAATTGGCGGCTATTTTGCCTGGCGGGTTTCGGCGAGAGCAGGTATTGGAAAGTTATGAGAAACTAGGAAAGATGATGGGAGATCATGGGGCTTCTGAACGGGTGGCAAAAAGGATTTTTAATTCAAGTAAAAAATAGTGATATGCCACCCGTTCAGAAGCATTACAAGAACAGGTGATTCAAACACATTTAACTGCAAAAATAAATGCGATGAGTACTGTAATTAATTATTACAATATACAAATTGCGAATACAAATAAAAGACCCCATTTATTCATATTTCTAATGCCCGTGTTTTTAGTGATAGTCAACCATCAAGTAGAAGGAAAATAAAAAAAAGGGGCATCTTTTAAATTAAGATGTCCCTTTAACTCGAATATAAGCTCCAGTAAAATATTTATTTTACTAGGAGAACAAGGATTGTTATGCTTTTAATTAACTTCTACCGTCCTCATAATCTATTTCACCTTCATCAGGTATCTCACTATCCTCATAATCTTCATAATTATCATCTTCTGTTTCTAAGGGTTCTACTGTACGACTGATAATTTGATATTGATCATTAAATAGTAAAATGATGTACTGCTCATCTGCACTAATTTGCACTTCATACTCACGCTTATTGGGCGTATCTAATTGAATGATTCCTTCATAAGTAAAACTGTTATATTCTAATTTGATAGCTGTTGAAATAGCAGAAGGTAATTCTGTAAGACTAATTTCAGACCGAGTAAATAGCCAAGTTCCATATTTATCAAATGTTGCTTCTTTGTAATCACCATTTTGATAAAAGCTAAATGAAACCTCTTTGTCATTATCATCCTCATACAATAGTTCTACATTCGCAAATTTTTGATTAAAGGCTATTTGTGCTTGTCCAATGTAATTTTGAGCTACTAAAGCAAATGGCATTATTAGCCAACTTAAAATAATGAATGATTTTTTCATGATTGTTTTAAAGATAAAATGTTATAAAATAATTATACAAACTCACTATGTTCAGATTTAAACTGACCATTTAAATCAAAGTTGACACTATAAATACGTTGTCCTTGTATAAAAGAAATTTGCAAATATTCTTCCTCTTCATTTTGAACATGTACTAAATCCTCATAAGTGTCAAAATCATAATTCTCATCTAAATAATGGAGCAGCTTTTTGGGTACATCTGTGATAGATAATTCAATAATGCTCTCTAACCAACTACCTTCCTTATCAAATACAACTTCATACACCATATCTAACTGGAAAAAGGAAAAAATAAATGTCTCTTCGCTATCTATATAATACCCATGTGCATTTTCTGCATCAGGATATTTAGTCTTAAATGCCTTGTAAATGTGAGCAGGCAGTTCATTTTTGATAACTACATTCTGTTTCATTTTTAATATCATTTTAAGTAAAAGAAAAGAGTAAGTAAGATTTGAAGCTATAGACTAAAAAAAGTATGGAGGTAACACCTTCAATAAAGTTTTTTTCACAGGGCTAAAAACACAAAAAAATTACAATAAAAAAACACTCATTAACCACTACCTACCAACACTTTACAGCATTCAAAATAACTAGTCTAAAATCTTTAAAAAAAAAATGATCAAGAAGCGTTACCTCTACCTTTTTTTTAGTCTATAGGTTAATTTTTTCAAATCAATTTTTCAAAATGATTCACCCAAAAACAGAGGTTAAATATATCAATCCACAGAAAGGATATGGGGTATTTGCTAAGGTGGATATTCCTACAGGAACAATCATGTGGGTATTAGATAAATTGGATAAAGTTATTTCTCCACAGGAAGTATATAATATGGAACCAGCATATCAAGAATTGCTGAATACATATTGCTTTATTGACAATAAAGGTAATTATGTACTCTGTTGGGATAATGAACGATTCATAAATCACAGTTTCAATGCAAATGTGTTAACAACAGCTTACGATTTCACCATCGCTATCCGTGATATTGCGAAAGGAGAAGAAATTACCAACGATTATGGCACTTTGAATATTTACCATGAATTTGCCCCCTTCATTGAAGGAGGTAGTTCTAGGGAATCAGTGTATAAAGATGATTTGATAAAGTATCATGAGTTGTGGGATGATTTTTTAGGAGAAGCTATTCGATATATCCCTGTTGTGTCTCAGCCTTTGTGGGAATGGATACAGTATGATACTCAATTGACCATCTTACAAATAGCCCATGATAAACATCCTATGAAATCTATTCTTAGTTGCTATTATTCTAATGAATCTTAGTGACTGATAAACTTTTAACCTTTAAAGCAGATTAAAATGAAAAAACACTTATGGTTATGGAGCTGCATGATATGTGGACTATTATTTTTTGTTGCTTGTAGCGGCTCCTCAGATAATACCGATGAAAATACATCTGAACTAATAGATGATGATGACTTAGAAGATATGGACGATGAGGACGAGAACTTGGAAGATATGGACGATGAAGACGAGGACTTGGAAGATATGGACGATGAAGACGAGAACTTGGAAGATATGGACGATGAAGACGAGGACTTGGAAGATATGGACGATGAAGACGAAGACTTGGAAGATATGGACGATGAGGAAGACTCAGAAGATATGGAATAAAGATTTATCTACAAATAATAGATTGCGCAAGGGATAGTAGTGGTAGCTTACCGAAGTAGAAACAAAGTGAAGCTTGCTGAAGGGTGGCTGAACGACGGAGTGAAGACACCCTGAAGCAATAGCTAAACTTGTTTTCTACTAGGTAACTACAAACGGATAGCCCGACCCCATTCTTGGCTTGTTCCTGTGAGATCACAGGAGCAAGCCAAGAATGGGGATGCGCCCAAATAAAAATCACATTTCATAAAGTTGACCAATCAATCGTTATTTGGAAATGAATAAACAGTTAAACATACCTAAAAAAACGGGAGCTGTAAGCAAGTTTTTAGAAACTCATTTTCGGCACTTTAATGCAGCAAGCTTAGTAGATGCTGCTAAGGGATATGAAAAACATTTATTGAAAGGTGGCAAAATGATGATTACCTTAGCTGGAGCTATGTCTACAGCTGAATTAGGTCGTTCATTAGCAGAGATGATTCGACAAAACAAGGTACATCTTATTTGTTGCACAGGTGCTAACTTAGAAGAAGATTTATTTAACCTGGTTGCCCATCACCATTATAAGCGTATACCTAACTATAGAGATTTGAGTCCAGAGGATGAATTAGAGCTATTAGATTTGGGTTATAATCGTGTTACAGATACTTGTATTCCAGAAGCACATGCGATGCGTAAAGTAGAGAAAGCAATTCAACAATTATGGAAAAGGGCATTGGAGAATGAGGAATCATACTTTCCCCATCAATATTTCTTCCAATTGTTAAGAGAGGATTTATTAATACATAGTTATCAAATAGATGAACGAGACTCTTGGCTCCTAGCAGCATGTAAAAAGAATATTCCGATTATTGTGCCAGGTTGGGAAGATTCTACAATAGGCAATATGTTTGCCGCCTATTGTTTGGCAGAAGAATGTTCTACTAAAGTAATGAGAGGCGGAATTGAATACATGATGTTTTTGGCAGATTGGTATCCAAAAAACAGTATTAAAGAAGGCGTAGGAATGTTTCAAATTGGTGGAGGAATTGCGGGGGACTTTCCGATATGTGTAGTGCCTATGTTGTACCAAGATATGGAACTAGAAAATGTCAAATGCTGGGGATATTTTTGCCAAATATCCGATTCGACAACTAGTTATGGTTCTTATTCTGGAGCTGTACCTAATGAAAAAATCACTTGGGGAAAGTTACAAATTGATACCCCTCGATTTGTAATTGAATCGGATGCGACAATTGTTGCTCCTCTCATTTTTGCACATATATTAGATTGGTAAGGTAATGTTGTAGATTTTTTTAGCAACTCTGTTCTCTTGTTTTAAGACTTTTTAGAACTTACTATTGTGAAAAAAAACAATATCCATAAATACGATGATCAAGAATTGATCACTTCCTTTCTCCAAACAAGTGATAGCACTTATTTTGGAGAACTATATCAACGATACTATAAAAAGGTTTTTGCACATTGTTTTGCCTTTACTTATCGAAAGGATAAAGCAACTGCGGAAGATCTTACTCAACAGGTATTTTTGAAAGTGTTAGAAAGACTAGCCTCCTATAAAGGTACCGCTAGTTTCTCAACTTGGCTTTTTGTAATAACCCGCAATACATGTATTGATTACTCCAGGATCAAAATGACTCCTCTCTTGGCAACATCCGAAATCAAAAAGTCTTATGTGGATGATACAGAAGAAGAGATAAGAGATATTGATGCTGATTACCAGCACCTTATAAGTTGTATATATGAGTTGGAGGATAATGAAAAAGACATGATGGTTGATAAGTATATCAACAATTGTTCGATCAAAGAATTAGCCTTTAAATATAGACTTAGCGAGAGTGCGCTAAAAATGAGATTGATGCGAATTAGAAGACGATTAAGTAAAAAGCGATCATATCTAAATTTACGAAATGCTGTATAAGTAAGGAACAAAAACCTATTTATATACGATCTTTTTGTCTATGCGTTTTTCCCAGTGTTTGTCTGTTGGGAGGTTATTTATAGACATTAATTTGTAAGGAAGAGTTTTTTATCTCTTCCTTTTCTTTTTTTATCTTTATCACCCAAAAATAAGTAGAAAGTTCAATGATGAAAAACACCTACTTTGACCTCATTGATCAAAGTTATTATTTCCCACAAGAAGGGTTCGATTTGCGAGAGGGTTATTTATGTTTTCATGGTATTTCGCTCAAATACCTCATTGAAAAATATGGAACGCCTTTTAAATTGCTATACTTACCACGTATTGGTGAGCAAATCAAAAAAGCACGCAATCTATTCAATCGAGCTATTCGAAAAAATGGCTATCAAGGGAGGTATCATTACGCCTATTGTACGAAGTGTTGTCACTTTTCAGATGTGATAACAGCCGCGCTTAATGAAGGGGTACATATCGAAACCTCCTCTTCTTTTGATATTGATATTCTGTTCAACTTATACCAAGAAGGCAAGCTACAAAAGAATAATATCATTATTCACAATGGTTACAAAACCAATGACTATCTCGCCAAAATTATTCGTTTGAATCAATTAGGGTTTAAAAATTCTATTCTTGTACTGGATTCTAAATCGGAAATACAACGAGTAAAGGCTTTTGGACAACATTATAAGGGAACCTTGAAACTAGGTATTCGAATGGCTATAGATGAAGAGCCACAATCGGCTTATTATACTTCTCGGCTTGGTATTCGCTCTTCTGAGATTCTTGATTTTTACAAAGAACAAATAGAACCCGATCCACAATTATCCCTCAAAATGATGCACTTTTTTATTGATTCAGGTATTAAAGATACGATGTATTATTGGGGGGAGTTTCAGAAGGCGATGAAGCTTTTTGTACAGCTCAAAAAGATATGTCCGACGATCAAAGCGATCAATTTAGGGGGTGGCTTTCCGATTCGTAACAACTTGGGTTTTAACTATGATTACGAACATATCATCAATGAAATTGTAAGCAACATTAAAGCCGTTTGTACGGAATCTGCTATAGATGATCCTGATATTTTTACAGAATTTGGAAAATATACCGTCGGAGAAAGTGGAGCTATTATTTTTTCTGTACTGGAACAAAAACAACAAAATGACGCGGAGAAATGGTATATGGTGGACAATAGCCTCATGAATACCATTCCTGATGCGTGGTCTATCTTCGAAAAATTTATTTTGTTGCCTATCAACAAATGGGATAATGAATATACGAAGGTTAATATTGGAGGGATAAGCTGTGATCATTCGGATTACTACAATTCTGAAGATATGAATCAACAGATTGTATTGCCTGTCTACGATAATAAAGATCCTGAACCGCTTTATGTTGGTTTCTTCCACACAGGGGCTTATCAAGATTCGATTAGCGGATATGGTGGAATTAAACATTGCCTTATTCCTGCTCCAAAGCTTATTATTATTGATCGAGATGAGAAGGGACACTTTGTAGATCGGGTGTATCGCAATGAACAGACGGTGGAGGAAATGTTGGCGATTTTGGGGTATAAGACGATGGAAGGATTTGCGTCCGATGATTGAACGAGGTGCGAGGTGCGAAAAATTTAGAAGGTAAGGCTGTTTTTTCCTTTTGTTCAAATAATTTCTCCAAAATCTTTTAAAAATCTTCGCACTTCGCACATTTTCGCCTTCTACATTTGTAAAAACAATTCATTGCAAAATATACGAAGTAACATGAAGGATTAAAGCACCTTCGTCGCACATCGCACCTAGTACTTCGCACATCTCCCAAAAATTAATCAAAATTCTCAATCAACACGCCCATTTTCCCCATTTGGGCATCTCGCAGTGCTTCCATGATCTCCGTTTGTGTATTCATCACAAAAGGGCCATAAGAAGTAACTTCTTCGCCAATAGGCTCGCCAGCTAAAAGGATAAATCGAGTGGTTTCATTCGCGGAGATTTGTATAGTTTCCCCATCATTATTGAACCACAATAAATCTTTCTTATTAGCGGTATTTTCATTAACTCGGAGCTTCCCGTCCAACAAATACATGAGGGTATTGTAGTGGGTTGGAATCTCTACTTCTAGGGTAGCATTGGCTTCGATTTCTCCTCTTAATAATAGCATGGGAGAGAAAGTTTTGGCAGGTCCTTTTAGTCCTTGGTACTCACCTGCTACAACTTGCATATGATAACCTTCGGCTTTAATCGTTGGTGAATCTTTGGCTTCAAGAGGTAAGTAGTAGGGTTTCTCCATTTTGTATTTGGCAGGTGTATTGACCCAAAATTGAATGATTTCTTGCATCCCTCCTTTTGCTGCCAATTCTTTACTAGGTCGCTCACTATGGGTGATGCCTTTTCCTGCGTGCATCCATTGCGTTCCACCTGCTTTGACGACCATGTCATTGCCAAAACTATCTTGGTGTCTTACATCTCCTTGAAAGACAAAAGTAACGGGTGAAAATCCTCTATGTGGATGTCCTCCAATGCCTACTTCTTGTTGTCTTTGATTGCCTTTGAGTTCCCATTCGGCATGGTGAACGAGTAAAAATGGGTCGAGCTGATCCATGAACTTATTAGGTAGCGGTTGTTCGATGATATGTCCTCCCATGTTTACCTTTTGAGAAGCAATAATTCGTCGAATGGATCTTGTTTTCATGATCTTGTGTATTTACTATTTACAAAAAAATAGATAGTGGTGGTTGCCTGTGTTTTACGAAATTTGCATCGGTACTTCCATCAGTAAAATCCGACTGTTTTTATCTGCTTTGATGTCGAAGTCTGTGACATTCCAAATCCCAAACCCATCTCTTTTTTCTACTTCCTGTCCTGCAATAGTAGCCGTACCTTCAATAACAAAGGCATAAACTCCATTTCCTGATTTTTTAATCTGATAGTTGGTGCATGTTTCTTGGTCAAATTTTCCTAGATGGAACCAGGCATCTTGGTGAATCCAAACGCCTTGATCGTTTTTGTTAGGAGAAAGTATTTGATAGAATTCATTTTTCTTGGCGATTCCTTTAATAGATATTTGGTCATAACGAGGTGTCACATTTCGCTTATTGGGGAATAACCAAATTTGCAACAACTTCATATCCTGATCGCTATTGGCATTGAATTCACTATGGGTCAATCCTGTTCCTGCGCTCATTGCTTGTACATCACCATCTCGTACAATCGCGCCATTACCCATATTGTCTTTGTGTTCTAATGCGCCTTCTAGTGGAATGGAGATAATTTCCATATTGTCATGTGGGTGTGTACCAAAGCCCTTTAATGGGGCGATTTTATCGTCATTCAACACTCTTAATACACCAAAGTGCATGCGATCGGGATTGCGATAACTAGCAAAACTAAAGGAATGTCTAGCCTCTAACCATCCGTGATTAGCTTGTCCTCTGGTGTTGGCTTTGTGCAATACGGTATTCATTGTATTTACTCCTTTTTGATTCGGTAAATGATTAAAACCTACTTGATCCATTAGTTTGTCGTAGGTGGATTTGGAGCTAGATACATTCTTTGCATTTACTGCCGCAGGTAAGATGCTTCCTGCTAGGCCTGCAATGAGTGATTTTTTGAGAAAATCTTTTCTATCCATGACATAAGGTTTTATCTGTTATCAATAATTCAAAGTTCGTTTATATTCTTCACAAAAAAAATAAGGTAGTTTAACTTTCTTTCAAAATTTGGCTTCTGATAGTACTCAAAAACTCTTTGGTAATACCAAGATAGGAAGCAATCATATATTGGGGTACTCGTTGGACAATTTGAGGGTACTCTTCTTGAAAAAGCAAATACCTTTCTTTGGCGGATAAGGAATAATTGCGAAGGATTCTTTTTTGAGAATTGACATACGCATTTTGAATGATGAGTCGAAACAAGCGTTCCATTTTAGGAACCTCTTTATATAGTTCTTCCAAATCAACATGTGATATTTGAATCACTTCTGTTTTTGATAAACATTGTACATCTGCTTCGGCAGGCGTTTGGGAAATAAAACTTTTTAAATCTCCCACCCACCAATTTTCAATACCAAAGGAAATGATATGCTCATTGCCATCATCATCCAAACAAAAGGTGCGTACCTTACCAGCAACAATATAGGTTTGATACTTACAAACATCACCCGCTTGTACAATGTACTGTCTTTTCAAATACGTTCTGTATCTCAGTTTAGAGTTTATAAATGCTTCTTCCTTTTCTGTTAAGTGGATATAGCGTTTTAGGTATTCGAAAAAGACATTCATTGGTATTTCTTTTGGGTACTGGAAAACATACTTATCTTTAAGAGGTAAAAGTAATTGGAATGTATGAATAAAACAATCCGAAATATAGGCATTTTTGCCCATGTAGACGCAGGAAAAACCTCCTTGACCGAAAATATGCTCTACCTCAGCGGAGCCACTCAGTCACTAGGAAGCGTAGATGATGGAACAACAACCACTGATTTTTTGGAAGTCGAAAAGAAACGAGGAATCTCTGTTCGTTCTTCCCTCACCTCCTTCTATTGGCAAAAAACCAAAATCAATCTGGTAGACACACCAGGGCACGTCGATTTCTCCGCAGACGTAGAACGCGTATTACAAGTTATAGATGGAGCTGTGCTTATCATTTCAGCCATAGAAGGTGTACAAGCTCATACAGATGCTATTTGGCAAGCCTTAAAAGAACGACAAATTCCTACCCTGTTTTTTGTCAATAAAGTAGATCGACCAGGCGTCTATATCGATGGCTTACTCGAAGACATAAAAGAAGAACTAAGCAATGATTTTGTATGTCTACAAACGGTAGAAGGAGAAGGAACCGCAAAGGCAGTCATGAAGCGATTACCCCTTGAAAGCTCCGAAGAAAGTATCGAAAAGATAGCGAATGTAAATGATACCATCTTAGAGCTTTTCCTAGAAGAAGGAAGCATCAAAAAAGAGGTTTTGCAAGAAGCATTCAAAGAAGCAGTAAGCAAAGGCGAATTGTGCCCCTTGTTATTTGGTTCGGCAAAAATGCAATGGGGTATCTATGCTTTGCTACAACATATGGTTACTTATCTTCCGCCTGCTACGGGTAAGCCTAGCAACGAATTATCGGGCTTGGTTTATAGCTTATTTCACGAACCCAAGCAAGGAAAAATTGCCTATGTGCGTCTCTTCGAAGGAAATGCTAAAGTTCGAGAACTAATTAGCAATTACAGCCAAGATAAAGCCGAAAAAATAACCCAATTACAAGAGGTGATTGCTGGTAATTTCAAAGCCATTGCACAGGCCGAAGCAGGCGATATTGTCGCCATAAGTGGCTTGCAATCGGCTCAGACAGGTGATATTTTGGGCGTACCTAGTGAGCGTATTCCCGATAAGGTGAGCTTAAATACCTCTCTACTAACCGTACAAGTAAAAGCAGAACAAGATAAGGATTACGCAGCATTAGCACAGGCACTCCAAAAGCTTTCGGTAGAAGATCCTGCCCTCGAATTTGAATGGTATCGGGAAGATAAGGAAATGCATGTAAAAGTCATGGGACAAATACAAGTAGAGGTATTGGAGCAAATTATTTTACAGCGTTTTGGAATAGCTGCGATATTCGAAAATCCAACGGTGGTGTATAAAGAAACGCCTTTAACTAGTGGTTATGGAATAGGACATTATACCATGCCCAAACCCTGCTGGGCGATTGTGCGCTTTTTGATTGAACCTGCTCCGCGTGGTAGTGGTGTAAGCTATAAAAGTTTGGTACGCACTAGTGATATTCACCAAAAATACCAAAACGAGGTAGAAAGAACCATTCCCAAAGCCTTGAAACAAGGAATCAAAGGATGGGAAGTCACCGACCTAAATATTACGCTCGTAGAAGGAGAAGATCATCAAATGCATTCGCGACCTGGCAATTTTGTCCTAGCAACTCCAATGGGAATTATGAATGCCTTGAATGATATGGGGACGAAATTTTTAGAACCCATTCTCTCGTTCAAAATTACAGCTAGTGATGACCTATTGGGCAAAATTACGAGCGAAATTATCCAAATGCGTGGGCGTTTTGATAGCCCCACTATTGTCAATAATAAAATGACCTTGACAGGCACGATGCCCCTCGCCTCCTCTCTCGATTTCCCGATCAAATTAAATTCTATTTCAGGAGGCAAAGCCAAACTACTCACCCAATTTCACGCGTATGAGGAATGTGATGCATCCCTTTGTCAAACACGCCCATTCAAAGGCATCAGCCCACTTGATCGCTCGAAGTATATCTTGAAAATGCGGAAGGCTTTGGAGTAATACCACTTATCCCTCAAAAATAACCGCTCATCGCAACTAACTTGATTTTAAGGGCAAAATTTGTGAAATTAGATGTAAATCGTCGGACGAAAATCGTTTATCGTCGGACACTTTTCTACTCACTTTAAAATTCAACATCATGATTTACAAAGGTTCATTAGATACATTGGCAATCGTTATTACCATTATTGTTGTTGTTTTACTCCTAGGTATCATTAGTCGAAGTGTGATGGAACTAATCAATGCAGATGGTGATGGAATGGCTTTATTGATACACGGACTAGTTGTCTTTGTACTAAGTCTAGCTCTAGGCTTATCACTTTATTTTGCTCCACGCGCTTATGCTATACAAGAAGGAGAGTTGACCATCCAACGGTATGTGGGCAGTGTGTCCTATCCATTGACTGACATACAAGAAGTAAGTATTCCCGAAGCAGGAGATTTTCATGGAACCATTCGCACCTTTGGCGTAGGCGGTTTATTGGGCTACTTTGGCAAATACTACAATAAAAAATTTGGACATGTTCATTACTATTTGACTCAGCGCAAAAATCGCGTTTTGATTACCATGAGTGATGGAAAGAAAATAGTCATTTCACCTGATGATTTAGGGATTGTTGATCGTTTAAAAAAGTAATTTATATCCAGTTTTCATTAAACATGGCAGATTTTGAATAAGAGGCATCCTTAAACCTATTGATAGTCTTAAATCTGATATGTTTCGAAAAAGCACTATCTTCTTATTTCAATGACATCGGGCGTGCCCTCAATGTCATTGACATAAGGTGTCAGGCGACAGGATTCAGGAGTCAGATTTTTAGTCAATAGCGATCAGTCCATAGTCCATAGAAGGAGTTCAGACATATTATCACTTTTACAATAATAGCTTCTTTTTTCTTAATTCAATGACATTGGGCGTGCCCTTCCACAGGTCTTTTGAGAAATGAGGGCTTGATTTAATGAGCGCGTAACGCAACCCAATCACCCAAGCCCTCATTCCCTCAATCCCTGTTTCAGGTCGTGCTATCCACTTGTAGTTGTCTCGCAGCCAGCAGTTCGGCTATATCGCCTAGCAGTGTCTTCCGCTGTCAGCCCTGCTAGGCGAAGCCTCACAAGCTGTCTGCTTCGCCAAGCTACCGTTACTATCACTCACGCGAGGTGGTGATTGGATGACTGCATGACGGGATGATGGGATAGGCGTTACGCACCTACTTTTTTTAGTGGACTGTCTAAAACTCTCCTCCTCGGAGGAGATATAGAGGTGGGTTCAATAGGTAATTGGATGACTGTATGACAGGATGATTCAAAACAAGCATTAATCTCGCTAAATCTTCGATTTTTTAGCACTTTTAGCGAAACAACAAACTCTTTATTTTGCTAAATCTATTAAATTTCAATAGATTTAGCGAAATAATGATCATGATTGGAAGAAAACACGAACGACAAACATTAGATCATCTACTCTTTTCTAAGAAAGCCGAACTCCTGACCATCATCGGGCGCAGGAGAGTTGGTAAAACCTTCTTGATTAGAGAACATTATAAAAACAAGATCGTTTTTGAGTTTACAGGCACACAATATTCTAGTAAGAAAAAACAACTAAAAAAGTTCGCCCAAAAGCTGCAAGAATATACGAATAACACTCTAAAAGTAGCCACTCCCGAAGATTGGGCAGAAGCATTTATTGCATTAAAAACCTACCTAAAAAACCGTCCCTCTTCCAAACAAAAGCCAGTCGTTTTTTTTGACGAAGTTCCTTGGATTGCAAGTAAGCGATCAGGCTTTTTAAATGAATTTGCTTATTGGTGGAATGATTGGGCGAGTCGGCAACCAATAGTGGTAGTGATATGTGGCTCGGCAGCCTCTTGGATGATTGATAAAGTGGTCAATAATAAAGGAGACTTACATAATCGAATTACCGAGTACATTCATTTGCAGCCTTTTACTTTAGCAGAAGTAAAACAATACTTAAATGCCATCCCACTCTTTCTAGATGATTATCAGATCATCCAATTATACATGTCTATAGGAGGTATACCACATTATTTGCAACACCTTCGCAAGGGTGAATCTGCTACCCAAATCATTAATCGCTTGTGCTTTAATAAAGATGGCATATTGCGAAATGAATTCAACAATTTGTATGCGGCATTATTTGAAGGACATGAACGACATGTAGCCATTATCAAAGCCTTATCCACCAAATGGAAAGGGCTAACTAGAAAGGAAATTATTGAGATTACCAAGCTCCCCAATGGTGGTGGACTCACCCAAATTTTAACCGAACTCACCACCTCCTCTTTTATCACTGAAATTCTTCCTATAGGAAAGAAAAAGAAAGAGACCTTATACCGTTTGGTAGATGAATACTCCTTGTTCTATTTGACTTTTATTGAAGGAAAAAGGGCAGGTAAAAAAGATATTTGGCTACAAACTGCCCAAAAAAATCCCTACAAAATCTGGCGCGGTTATGCCTTTGAAAATATTTGTATCAAACATGTGGAAGCCATCAAGCGGGCATTGGGCATTTCGGGTATACATACCGAAGTATCGGGTTTCCGTAGCTTGGGAGACGCAGACAGAAAAGGCATCCAAATTGACTTATTGATTGACCGAAATGATCAATGTATCAACCTTTGTGAAATGAAATTTTATAATAGTGAAATAACACTACGCAAAGAAGAGGCGACCAAACTCAGAGAACGAAGGTCTCGATTTCAAGAACTTTCCAAAACTAAGAAGACCGTTTTTAATACGCTCATTACCACTTATGGATTAAAAGCCAATCAACATAGTTACAGCCAAGTGGATCATGTGGTGACGATGGATGCTTTGTTTTTGTTGGAGCGTTTTGAGTAAACATAGGATGGTATCCCATGTTGATGATGATGTCCTTTCAGGACAAAGGGTTTGAGCAACCCATATCCCAAAGGGATTAAATCATAAACTTAGGGCTTTGCCCTAAGAATTAAATGTACACACATCCCTTACTTGTCCTGAAGGGAC
>JAHDHP010000069.1 GCA_020631245.1 Bacteroidota bacterium
TTGAACGGTGAAACGGTTGAACGGTGAAACGGTCGAATGGTGAAACAGTTGAGTGGTGAAACGAATAATCGTTCCATCGTTTTCCGTTTCACCGTTCAACCGTTTTCCGCGTGAGGGATAGCAGTGGTAGCTTGACGAAATAGCTGCCTTTGTGGAGCAAGGACTAGCGGGGCTGACAGCGGAAGACACCGCTAGGACTATGCGAAACTGGCAGCTATGAGACAACTACAAACGAATAGCCCGACCTGTATAAAAAAAGTGTAGTGACATTTTATGTCATTGCACTTTTTTTATACAGGGCACGCCCCAAAGTCATATAATTCAAATTTATTTCATTTCACTAAAATCATCCCGCCCAAGAATCTCGATCCAAACTCCGAAATTGAATAGCTTCTGCTAAGTGTTCTGCATTGATGTTTTCACTATTCCCTAAGTCGGCAATGGTGCGCGCTACTTTGAGGATGCGGTCATAAGCTCTGGCAGAAAGTCCTAGGCGTTTCATGGCTGTTTTGAGGAGTAATTCACCTGCTTTATTGAGTACACAAACTTTACGAGCCATATTGGCGGGCATTTGTGCATTGCTATAGAGATTTTTTGAGTTAGCAAATCGTTTTTCTTGGATGTCGCGGGCGGCAATAACTCGCTCGCGTACCGATTGGCTACTTTCCCCCTCTTCTTTACTGGTGAGTCGATCAAAAGAAACGGGGGTGACTTCGACATGTAAGTCGATACGATCCATGAGGGGACCTGAAATTTTGTTGAGGTATTTGGAGACAACTCCTGGTGCGCACACGCATTCTTTTTCGGGATGGTTGTAAAAGCCACAGGGGCAGGGATTCATCGAAGCGACGAGCATAAAGCCTGCGGGATAATCAACGGTGAAACGGGCACGGGAAATGGTAACGCGTCGATCTTCCATAGGTTGGCGCATAACTTCGAGAACGGTACGTTTAAATTCGGGAAGTTCATCGAGAAAGAGAACTCCATTGTGTGCCATAGAGATGGCTCCTGGTTGGGGATTGTTGCCTCCTCCAACTAAGGCGACATCGCTAATGGTGTGATGCGGTGCTACAAAGGGACGAACGGCTATGAGAGAGGTATCGTTCGGTAGTTTGCCTGATACGGAGTGGATTTTGGTGGTTTCGAGGGCTTCATGTAGAGAAAGAGGCGGTAAAATACTAGGAAGGCGTTTGGCAAGCATGGTTTTACCTGCTCCTGGTGGTCCAATAAGGATGACATTGTGCCCACCTGCTGCTGCAACTTCTAAGGCACGTTTGATGTTTTTTTGTCCTTTTACATCCGAAAAATCGAAGGGGCATTCGCTGAGGTTATTGGCAAATTCTTCGCGGGTATTGACTTCGATGGGACTAAGTTCGTTTTCTCCTCGTAGGAAGTCGATGACCTCTTTTAGATTAGTTACCCCATATACTTTTAGATCGTTGACGATAGCGGCTTCTTTGGCATTTTGTAGGGGAAGGATGAAGCCTTTGTATTCGTTTTTGCGCGCTTCGATGGCAATAGGTAAAGCACCTTTTATAGGACGAAGGGTTCCATCAAGGGCAAGTTCTCCCATGATGAGGTATTCATTGATTGATTTTTTGGCTTGTAGTTCTTCATTGGCTTCGAGTATACCAATGGCAACGGTAAGATCGTAGGCGGAACCTTCTTTTCGCATATTGGCGGGAGCCATATTGACAACGATTTTTTTTCGTGGCATTTTGAGTCCATTGTTTTTGAGTGCTGACTCAATACGATGTTGCCCTTCTTTGACGGCTGTGTCGGGTAGTCCTACAAAAAAATACTTGAGGGTTCCTCCTCCTACTTGTACTTCTACTTTTATAATGCGCGCATCAACTCCATGTACTGCTCCTCCTTGTGTAACTGCAAGCCCCATTTCAGAATTTATTTTATGTGTGTGTTAATATGCTGAAAAGGAGCTTAGTACATCCCTTTTCAGAATTTAAATTTTTGTCGATTCTTTTTTACTTCTTTTCGAATTTGCTTGTTTTTCAAGCGTTTTTCGACAATTGCTCGTGGAATTGGCGTTGGTTTCCGCTTTTTAGCCACTTTTATCGCTTTTGTAAGCAACGCCTCTAATTTAAGGATTGCATCGCGTTTATTTTTGGCTTGAGAGCGCGTTTCTTGAGAAGTAACTAGTAGTTCGCCTTCTCCATTTATTTTTGAAGCTAAACGCTTAGTAACAAGTGCCAATTCTTTTTCGGCCAACCCTTTAGTAGTAGCCACCTCCCAAAGCAATAATACTTTGGTAGACACTTTATTGACATGTTGTCCTCCACCTCCTGAGCTTCGCGCTGTTTTGAAGCGTATTTCTGATTTTATAATTTCAAAATCCATGATTCTCTAATTTCAGTTTCATATCCACGCTACTAACTATATTTCGCTAAAATTAGTTGCAAAAAACAAGAATCACAGAAGACTATTCATAAGAAAGACATATGAGAAGGCTTTTTTTCCCGCTAGTTTCTTGTTTTTTTATAAAAAAAGTATACCATATAGAATATTCGATACGTTAGCATGAGCAAATAAAACAGTTTTTCTGTCTAAATTTTTATTAAAAAATTAAGGAAACTTTGATTTTAAAGATAAAAAACCTATAAATAGGATATTATTTCAACTTCATTATTGAGTAGCTTGACTACACATAATGATCTGTTTTATCAAGTGTTTCTTTTTAAGAAGTAGGAAATAGTTAGATTTTCTAGCTTTTTGCAAAAAAAGCCACGCGTTAGTTAAACTTTTTTGGGAAAAAAGATTTTTCATAAAAGGTGAAACCTTTTCTTGAAAATAGAGTATTTATAGACAACAGCCGATAATTCTATAATAATTTAAAGATTATCATTAAATAATGATAGTCAAGGCAAGTGATAGTAAAAAGAAGAATTGATTTAGTTCGATTCAACTATTATTATACATATTTTTTTTAACCTTCAATATTAAGGCTTTATGTACTGGACTTTAGAATTGGCTTCTCATTTGGACGATGCGCCATGGCCAGCAACCAAAGATGAGCTAATCGACTACGCTGTGCGCTCAGGCGCACCAATGGAGGTCATGGAAAATCTTCAAGAACTTGAAGATGAGGGCGAGTATTATGAAACGATAGAAGATGTCTGGCCCGACTACCCTAGACGGGACGACTTCTTATTTAATGATGATGAGTACTAGCTTATAGTAAGCTATACAGCATTGTATCGTGGAATCACTCCTCTTTTTAGCTCGTTTTAAGACGAGATTTACTTTCATTCATTAGTGAACGATATTTTATCATTATAGAAGCCTAGGCCGGTGTGTCCTAGGCTTTTTTCGTTTTTATTATGCCTAAACTTCCTGACTCTTTTTATACTCATGCTGATGTTGTACATGTTAGCAAAGCCTTATTGGGCAAATATTTGGTCACCAATATTGACGGACAACTCACCAGCGGAATCATTGTGGAAACAGAAGCCTATTGTGGACGTGGTGATAAGGCTTGTCATGCTAATTATAAGCGTACACCACGTACCGAAATTATGTATCAATCAGGAGGTGTAGCTTATGTGTATTTGTGCTATGGTATTCACTACTTATTCAATGTGGTCACCAATGTGGAGAATTTAGCAGACGCGGTATTGGTGCGAGCGATTGAGCCAGTAGAGGGTATTGAGTCGATGCTTGCAAGAAGAAATATGAAGCAACTAGCCAAACGTATTACTGCAGGTCCTGGCTGCCTGACCCAAGCTCTTGGGATCAACAAGCTACATTATGGAGCTAACTTAAATGGTGGTACTGTTTGGATTGAAGATCGTGGTAAAGTTGTCAACGAAACGGATATAATGGCGGGTCCTCGAATTGGGGTTGACTACGCGGGAGATGATGCTTTATTGCCGTGGCGATTTTGGCTACGTGATAATAAGTATGTGAGCAAGTAAATTCCTTCTCTTATCCTTTCCATAAAATACTTAAAAAGTTTTTTCCTTCTTCCCACAAGATATGCCAATTCACCTTCGAAAAAATAACTCCTGGCTTCAATTCCACCTGCATTGCTTTCATCTCTAAATCTTTATTCCGATCTGTTCGATACACAAATTCAAGGTCAAATAAATAACGATCAATTGTTGTTTGTAGAAATTGCTCGCGCCCTTTCGCATTGAACCCTTTTAGACCGCATTGGGTATCGGTGATGGAGATACGTAGAAAGGTACGGATTAACCAACGAAGGAATTTCGAAATGCGAATACGCATAGGTGGAACGTGCTTATAATAGGCTTCGTTCTTAATTCCAATAGCAATATCACACTGTTCTTCTTCTAATAAGTGGAATAACTCTACTAGACTTTTTTCTTGATAAGGAAAGTCGATATCGGTATAAATACAATATTCGTGGGTACTCATACTCACTCCTTTACGTAAGGCAAAACCTTTGCCTCGATTGGGCGTGTAGGGAATATACTGAAAATGCGGAATGGCTCCTTGTAGTAAGGCAATATCGCTATTGTGAATAACTGTAGACGAACCATCATTGACCAAAATAAGATGCACTTCTACTTGTGGCAGAAGTTGCTTTATTCTTTGTAGTGACTCTATGATATTTTTTGCCCAACCTGTGGGTGGATTATAACAGGGCAATACAATATCTAGTTGTTGTTGGGTGGTTTTGATGGTTATTTTATTTTTTTATTCGAAGTAATAATTATTATAGATAAAGCGACTGCCGTCTTGTGACAAAGGAATAAACCACTCCGTATTAGTTGGCATAATCACCAAACTAGCCACCTTGATTCCATTTCCATCAAGGAAAATACGAATTCTATTATTGGGATCTTTTAATTCAAATTCAATCTCTAGTCGCACCCATTTTTTATAATAGTTCGTTTGGCTTTTCGTATCAATTTCTCGATGCTCTACTTCTTTTCCATCAGCATCGTATTGATAGTAATGTGTAAAAGGCAAACCTGCCGATTTTAGATTTGCTTCTACCCAAAAAGAAGCGCGATAAGTTCCTTTAGGAGCATTTTCTAACGATTCATTAATAATTTCTAATGGACCTTTAGGTACTTCTATAAAATGAGTCCCTAAATCTTGTGGGAGTTGCGTGGAAGAGAAATTATCGAAAAAACGAAAGGTGTTTTGAGGTATTATAGTGGTATCAGCCACATAAATATTTTGTCCTTTAGTGGTATCTCTAGCAGCTTGATACCTTTTCCGAATTGTCGCTTGTTCTGCTTTTCGCAATGCTGCAATTTCTAATTCATACAAACTAGTCTTATCTTTCTCTACTAATAGTTTTGCCTTCTCAACAATTACTTTTTCATCTGCTTGCAAATCCTCTTTTTTGTATACCAATACTAATAAAGGCTTATCATTGGGATAATCTTTTAGTACTTGCTTCTCTATCAACTCATTTGCCAATATTTGTGTTAGATTAACACTTTGTTGTAAGGAAGTACGAGACATCAAACCTCCTGTAAGTGGCAAGCCAGTATCAAATGCGGCCTTAAAACCTTGATACATCGCATCACCACTTCTCCCAATATATATCTTTTCGGAACCGACCAAACTATAAGGCAATGCCAATATTGCTTGAAAATCACTGGGCTTTTTCCCTATTTCTTGAAGCCATTCGGTATAACTATTTGTTGGAGCTAAGAATTGATCAGCTATGTTCTGTTGCTTGAAAAAATCGAGTTTCCGTTTGTTGTTAATATAGGCCTCCGAAGCCCAAATTAATAAGGGAAAGAACAACATCCAATTGGCAAAACTTTGAAGCCCTTTTTGCTTCATTCTTCGATAAAGCAAATAGAAATAATAGGCACTATACACCGTAAATATGTAGTAGAAAATCCAAGCGAAACGACCTAGTGAACGAAACTGTTTTAAGGGTCCTAAATGCTCTACTAAAAACTCTAAATGGAAACGAAATGGCATTGCCATTGAAAAGATAAGTATCAGAAAACCAGCTCCTAATGCAATCACCAAATCCGTTGGTACTCCCAATCGAAAGGAACGCTTTAGCAAGAGTCTTTTAATGAACCGCACTAAGGATAATGCTAGGATAATCAGCCCAACAAGCCCAACGTAGGCGATCCCTTCCCAATTATATTTACTTGTTTTGATAATGCCATTTAGCCACTCATAATATGGGCCTTCGACAGGCACAAACACACTTTCAAAACTGGCAAAATAATTCAAAAAGCCGTAGGGATTATTTGGACGATCAGGAATGGTATCTGTAAAGAAAAGGAAGGCTTTGAAAGCAATGATCGGAATAAGGGCAATGAGTAAGCCTTTACCAACATGGACACCCATATTCTTAAGGCCTTCCTGTCGTTTGAAACTACCGACAAAATGCCAAGCAATCGCAAAGACACCTCCTATAGCCACATAATATACATGAATGAAAGCCGCTAGGAGTAAGTAGAGGGTAAGGATCATATTATAAGACCACTTTTGATCTCCTTTAATCAGCAACCACCAAACAGAGGGCACAAAAAAAGCATATCCTAGTGCAAAATGAGCAGGAAAACGATGTATTTGTGGGGAGAGAAAAGCAATGATTAAGGAAGTGATAATTGCATACCAGACAGGTAACCGAAAGTGCCGCATTATTTTAAATAGAAACAAACAACAAAGCGGCAAGGAAAGGACTAATAAGAAATTGATAACTCCAATAGTATAAGATCCTATTGGATAGACATTTCGATGTATAAAACCCAAAATAGCGGAAAGCAGCGGCTGATTATCTGTAAAAATTACATGATCACCATAAGGGTAATTCATCCCCTTGAAATGCAAACCTTCTCCATGTGTAACATGGTAAAGAGGAGTGAAGTAATTTTTGATGGCATCTCCATCCGACCCAAACAAATAATTATTTGGAGCAAGAAGTATGTCTTTCCATAGTAGGAAAGTCAATAGAAAGGCACAAAATAAGAGAAGGAGGGAGCCGTATCGATTAATTTGTTTCAATTTATAAATTGAGTAACGAAGTAATATTATCCGCCCACAAATATCGTAATTTTTTTCTTCTTTAGCGGCTGTTTATTACTCCACCACCCACGTTTCTCCTCCAGCTAATAAAGCATCCAAATCACCCGTTCCCTGTTCTGTTACTGCTTGTTCCAATTGTGCCACCATCAACTCATCATAAGTAGCTCGCTCAATGGCATAAAACACACCAAATGGACGTGGCAAAAATGTCTCACTCGCTGTTGGATCATCAAAGAAACGTGTGAGCATTTGTGATTTAAAAATATCTTGTTCATTATGTATCCACAGATCATCTTTACTATAAGAACCCTCATCTAATCGCACTATTTCGGGTTTCAAACCATCTATTCGAATACCTAATTCCTCTTCTTTTCCAAACACCAATGGCTGATCGTGTTCCAAATAAATAGTATTGGCAGGGCGAGTCGCTTTATCCGAAAAGGCAAAGAAAGCTCCATCATTGAAGATATTGCAGTTCTGGTAAATTTCGAGTAAAGAAGTTCCTTTATGTGCGTGTGAGCGTTTCAACATCGCTTGCAAATGCTTAGGATCACGATCCATACTACGCGCAATAAAACTTGCATCAGCTCCTTGTGCGAGTGCCAATGGGTTGATCGGATAATCAAGCGACCCCATTGGTGTTGATTTCGTCACCTTATCCCGCTCCGAAGTAGGCGAATATTGCCCCTTCGTCAAACCATAAATTTGGTTATTGAAAAGGAGGATATTAAAATTAAAATTACGTCGTAAAGCATGTACAAAATGTCCCGCACCGATTGACAAGCCATCGCCATCACCTGTTACTAGCCACAAACTAACATCAGGATTAGCGATACGAAACCCAGAAGCCACAGCAGGCGCACGTCCATGTATCGAGTGTACCCCATAGGTATTCATATAATAAGGGAAACGGGAAGAGCAACCAATCCCGGAAATAACAGTCGTTTCTGATGGTTTTAAGCCAAGTTGTGCCAATACCGTTTGTACTTGCTTTAGGATAGAATAATCTCCACACCCAGGACACCAACGCACATCTTGGTCGGTTGCAAAATCTTTGGCTTTAAATGTTCCATTGGTATTTATAGACATCTGCGTATTATTTAAGTTCTTTTTTTCATTTTTTGGGCGTGCACGAATCAATGACTGAATGTGTGAATGAGCGAATGACTGAATGGGCGTTACGCGCATAAGTAAAGAAGGCGGAAGACACTGCTAGGCGTGTAGCCGAACTAGCTACTGTGAGCCAACTACAAACGGATAGCCCGACCTTTTTGCAAATCAACTTGGCAGGTTTTGAATAAGAGCCAAACAATTATGATATGGTACTACTTTAAACCTGATAAGTTTCGATTTGCAAAAAGGGCACGCCCAATGCCATAGAACTAAATGTATCATTCAAACATGTCAGATTTGAAGCAGCCATTAGCTTCCCAAATGGTGCTTATTCTAAATCTGCCATGTTGTAGTACTTAATTCCATGACATTGGGTAATACCTTATTTCAAAAGCTGCTTTACCACTGCCACTAATTCTCCTTTGGTTATCGGCACCCCTTGTATTTTATTATACTGTTCCACCTCAATCAAAAACTCCTCTCGAATAATCTTAGAGAGTTGTCCATTATTGATTTCGGGAATGAGTATTTTCTTATAATTTTTGAATAAGTCTCCTAAGTTTTTCGGGAACGGACGTAGATAGCGAATATGTGCATGTGCTACTTGATACCCTTCTCTCAATAAATCACGTGTAGCCGATTTGATAGCTCCGTAGGTAGAACCCCAACCTACGATGAGGATATCACCTGTATCAGGTCCATTATCTAGTTCTTGGAGTGGAATAAAATCGGCAATTTTATCGACTTTGGCTTGGCGAATTTTGACCATATACTCATGGTTCGCAGGGTCATAAGACACATTACCTGTGTTCGCTTCTTTTTCGAGTCCTCCTAAACGATGTTGAAGCCCTTCTGTACCAGGTAGTACCCATTCACGCACATGATTTTCATCTCTTTTATAAGGCAAAAACTCCTCCTCGTCTGGTCCTAGTTCCGTTTTAAAATTGACTTCAATAGTGTCTATTTCATCCGCTTTGGGAAACTTCCACGGCTCGGCACCATTAGCGATATATCCATCACTCAACAAAGTGATTGGTGTCATATGTTGGAGGGTGATACGACAAGCTTCGAAAGCTACTTCGAAACAATCGGAGGGTGATTTGGCAGCGATAATGGGCATCGGACATTCTCCATTACGACCATAAAAAGCTTGTAATAAATCGGATTGCTCGGTTTTGGTGGGTAGTCCTGTAGAAGGTCCTCCACGCTGAATATTACAAATCACCATTGGCAATTCGAGCATCACTGCCAAACCTATTGCTTCGCCTTTGAGGGCTAATCCTGGTCCTGATGTACCAGTTACCCCAATATTACCACCATATGACGCTCCTAAAGCAGCACAAACGGCTGCAATTTCGTCTTCTGCTTGGAAGGTACGTACACCAAAGTTTTTGTATTTGGACAGTCCATGCAAAATATCAGAAGCAGGTGTAATGGGATAGGTTCCGTAGAAGAGCGGGATTTTAGCTTTTTGAGAAGCAGTAATCAAGCCAATTACGAGGGCTTGGTTGCCCATGATATTGCGGTATTCACCTGGAGGAATACTAGCGGGTTTTACTTCATAACGTGTGGTAAAGGTTTCGGTCGTTTCACCATAGTGATACCCTGCTTTGAGTGTTTTGATATTTGCCTTCAAAACCTCTGGTTTCTTTTTAAACTTTGTTTCCAGGAAATGAATAGTACTATCCATTTTGCGGTTGTACATCCAATAGAGGAAGCCTAAAACGAACATGTTTTTTGACCGATCTTTTTCTTTGGTTCCTAATGAAAACTCTTTGAGACATTCGCGAGTAAGGCGGGTAATATCCATTTCGATCACACGATAATGATCAAGTGAACCGTCTTCAAGTGGATTTGTTTCTTGCTTGGATAATCGAAGGTTCTTTTTATCAAAACCGCTAATATTGGCAATGATAGTCCCTTCTTTTTTGAGCGTTCTAAGATTGGCTTTTAAGGCAGCTGCATTCATGGCAACTAATACATCATATTGATCACCTGGCGTAAATACAGGTTTACTACTAAAATGCAGTTGAAAACCCGATACTCCAGCTAAGGTTCCTTGTGGTGCACGTATTTCTGCGGGGAAGTCGGGAAAAGTAGAAATATCATTTCCAGCTAAGGCGGTATTGTTGGTAAACTGGCTACCTGTTAATTGCATACCGTCTCCAGAGTCTCCTGCAAATTTTATCGTTATTTCTTCGCGTATTTCGGTCGTTTTGATCATGGCACTAAATAATAGTGTGGTATAATAAACTTTACTTACAAATACATAGGGGGTAATGTTCAATAGTATTTACATTACTGTGTTTTAATTTTGTTTGAAAATAACCCCTTTGGCATACTTTAAGAAGCCTAGAATAGCAATTAAAAAAAAGCAAATAATAATTAGGTAGGTGTAATCTCCATTGGTGGAGCGACCTACATTAGAAGTATCTTGTAAGATAGCGATGACGTAAAAACTTGACATTGGACACATTCAATAATTTATTGCAAAGGTAAGAAGTATAAACAACATTATTTGATTATCCTCATAAATCCATCTATATGAAAAAATATAGCTTGACTATTCTTTTAGTCGCTTTATTGTCCTTGACTGGACAAGCGCAAACTGTTTCTTGGAGTACATTTGTAGACTCTATCAATAATTTTTCCTCCCCTCATTTAGCCGAACTTACAGGTGATGGGGTGTTGGATGTCGTTATTGGTGGGGGCTTGGAAGACAATGCTCGCAACCATAGTGTTTCGGCATTTGATGGGGCCACGGGTGATATATTGTGGCATACTTGGGCTAGGAATCAAATTTTTGGTAGTGCGATTTTCTTAGATATTACAAATGACGGCACACCTGAAGCTTTTATTGGTGGGAGGGGAGCTGTTTTTATGGCGATTGATGGAAAAACGGGAGATGTAGTTTGGGAATTTTATCCTGAAGGTAATACCAGTGATCCTGCTGAAGCTGGACTATATAATTTTTATAATGCTCAGTTGATTCCTGATCAAAATGGTGATGGGTTGCAAGATATTTTAGTGGGCAATGGAGGAGATAAGTTTGCAGGTCCACTAGATTTTGATCGTCCTGCTGGACATCTAATGGTCATTAGTGCAAAAGATGGGGCACAGTTGGCAAAAGCAAAAGTACCTGACGAAAAAGAGGTGTATATGTCGGCTTTGGTACATGATTTTGATCAGAATGGGAGTTTGGAAATTATCTATGGAACTGGTGGAGAAACAATTGGTGGTTCTTTATGGAAAACGAGCTTGTCGGCTGTAATGATTGAAGACATTAGTGGTTCAGTTGAATTGGTGAATGGGGGCAATAAGGGAATCATTGCTGTACCCACATTGGCAGATATGAATCAAGATGGTACAAAGGATATTATTGCCAACATGTACGGAAGGCGTATCGTGGCTATAAATGGAGCAACGAATGATATTTTGTGGGAGCATGAAGTAGAAATGGGCGAAACAGTTGCTTCTCCTGTAGTAGGCTTATTTAATGATGATTTTGTACCTGATGTATTTAGCATTTATGGTATCGGATTAAGTCCTACGTTTAGAGAGTTTCAGTTCTTTATGTTTGATGGGTTGACAGGTGAAATACTTTATCAAGAAACCACACAAGATTACAGTCTAATAAGTCCACTTGCTTGTGATTATGATGGCGACGGGGTGGACGAGGTCATTTTTACTAGAAATAAAGCTTTTTCAAATGGACCTCCATTTCAACACTATATTCGTTTATTAGATTTTAATGATAATAAACAAAGCGAATTAGTAAGTTATACTGATGGAGCTATTTTAGGTCCTACTCCGTGGATTGGTGATATGGATGGTGATGGTCTATTAGAAATGGTGTACACCCATCATTCAGATGCGACTAGCCCTAAGCCTTCGAAAGGGATCAACGCTGTACGAGTTGATTTACCCGCTGAAAAGCCACAAACGATAGCTTCAGGAGCATATATGGGCACTAATTTAGATGGTATCTACGACAATACTTATTACAGTTGTCCTGATGAGTTTAGCCCTAGTTTTGGTTATGATGGTCGCATGTGTAATGGACAAGGTAGTGTTTCTTTGACGATGCTAGATGGTACTCCACCTTATACGGTTAGCTTGAATAATCGTACTTTCGCCCCTCAAAGTAGTGCCACTTTTGAACGCAATGATTTGACAGCAGGAAATTATATTTTTAAAGTAGTGGACAAAAATGGTTGTGTAGCAGAGAAAAAAGTAGGAATCAAGCCGACTCCAATTCCTCTTAGTGCCACTCTTAGTGCTTCGAACGAGGCAGGAGCCATTACAAATGAGGCAGGTATTGATGCAACAGTCGAAGGAGGTTTAGGAACTTACTCTTACTTATGGAGTACGGGAGCTACAACTAGCTCATTGAATGGTTTGGGATTTGGTGATTATATGTTGACGGTAACCGACCAAAATGGCTGTTCAGTTGCAACCTCTATCTCCATTAAATCTACGGGTTTGGAAGATGCAGATCAACTTGTTTTTTCAACTTACCCGAATCCAACGACGGATCGTTTTCAGATAAACACTCCTGATAACGGTATTTTTGAAGCATCTTTGTATGATGTGAAAGGACAGTTGCAATGGACAGGTAAAGTAAGTAAGCAAACTTGGATAGATACCCCATTAGGAACAGGTGTTTACTTTTTGATCTTAGCACAAAAGGATAAGCGTGGAGTAAGTAAAATAGTAATACAATAAACAAAAACAATCGTGCTAGAAAAAAGGACATTCAATAGTTTACATCTACTTTTAGGCATGTCGCTCATTGCCTATATTTTATTAGGATATGGCATTGTGCGGAGTGAATTTGGAATGTTGATGGGCTTATGGATCGTTCTTTTTTCGTCTTACGGCTTGATATATGCCGATTTTAAGGCAGCTAAAACACAGCAGTACTTTGTATTAGGCATTGGTGCGGCTGTGTTTTTTCGTTTCTGCCTCTTATTCTATTGCCCCAACCTGTCCGATGATTTTTATCGTTTTGTATGGGATGGGCGACTACTCGCCAATGGCATTAGTCCTTTTGCCTATTTACCTGTTGATTTTTTTAATGGTAATTATACAGGTCCTCCCATAACAGGTATACATGAAGAATTGCTGGGACAACTCAACTCCCCTAAGTATTTTACGATCTATCCACCCGTTTGTCAATTTAGTTTTTGGTTTTCTTGTCTGTTGTTTCCTGAAAGTTTATACGGGGCAACAGTGGTGATGAAACTAATCTTATTTGCGTTTGAATGTGGAAGCCTCTACCTTATTTATAAGCTCTTACAGGCATTTAAAATGCCCGCACACCTACTCTTTTTATACGCGCTTAATCCATTGGTTATAGTCGAACTATGTGGCAACTTACATTTTGAAGCTGCTATGATTTTCTTCACACTGTTGAGTGTCTGGTGGCTCTTACAATGGGAACAAAAAAGCAGTCAGAAAAGCTATTTTTACGGTTCAGCAATTGCAATAGGATTAGGTGTTTGTGCCAAACTTATTCCACTTATTTTCCTCCCCTTTTTGATCTTACGAATAGGTATTTTACGAAGCATTTCCTACTTCTTAGTGGTCGGACTAACCTGCCTAATTTGCTTCCTCCCTCTATTCGATTTAGAGATTGTCCTTCACTTATTTTCTAGTGTAGAACTCTACTTTCAGAAGTTCGAATTCAATGCTAGTATTTACTATATCTGCCGAAGGATTGGCTATTGGTATATTGGTTGGAATATGATCGAATATATTGGAAAACGGCTTGCCTTAGCTACCTTTATAGGGATAATGTTATTAGCAACTATCGAATGGATAAGGTATTGGTTAGCGAGTCAAAAACCAATATTTAAGCAACAGATTTATCAATTATTTCCACTACTATTACTCTCCTTATTTATCTATTTTGGTTTGGCTACGATTGTACATCCGTGGTATGTAACCAGCCTCATTGCTGTAGGAGTATTTACTCATTTTCGTTTTCCTGTCGCTTGGTCGGCAGTTGTTGTATTGAGTTATTATACCTACATATCCAACGATTATATCGAAAATATGTACTTCGTTGCTCTCGAATACATTATCGTTTATGGTATTTTGTTGGGGGAGTTATATAGGTGGTGGGTTATAAAACAAAAAACCGAAGATCTACTTGATAGATCTTCGGCTTAAATAGATATGAAGTTTTATTAAGCTTTGTTAATTAACACTTTAGATTCAATAGTACCTTTAAAGAGGTTTATAAAAGAACCAGTCTAATTAAAGACTGGTCCTAAATGATATTGAAGCTTTAAAGCTGAGCTTTTTTAATAAAATCTGTACTTTTCAAACTGTTTAAATCTAATGGGAACAAACACACGACGATTAAACTCAGCTCAAAGCTTGATTCACACAGATTTACAAAAGCAACAAACAATAAAGCAAATATCTGACAGCATTATCTTCTGATTAAGTTTAGCTAATAACACTGTATCTCAAAGATATTATGAGAATAGTGTATCCAAAAACATAAAAAAAGTGAAAATCACTTTAAAAGTCATTACAAAAAGCATTTAATCAAATATATACATTATTAATAATCAATATATTAACTATTGATTTCTCCTTTTAAGAAAACCCTTTCAAAATCAAGTTTATTAACTTTTCCTATTCTATGTTTTCTTTCATCAAAAGTAATATCATTACTATTTCTGCCAAAGCAGGGAAGTTCTTAGAAACACTTCAGATTTTGTAGAACATTATTTGCTCAATTGATATTAAAAAAGTTACCCAACAAACACAAATGCCTCTTTTTCAACAAATTATACACATCATAAAAATAGACTTCATTAACTAGTCTTCCCCCTCCTATTTTTTTTAAACTTTCTGAATTCCCCTATTTTCTTTCTAGATATACTACTCTAAGCTCATAGAGGCTACCTGTTAACATTTTCTTGCATCAGTAACAGATCTATAATCAAAATACATATAACCTCTACGAAGCTAGTGGGTGGAAGGGGGAATCTTTTCAATCAACGTCTAGTCTCTATGTGGGGCTAATTCGCACAATTTCGCGTGAGGGATAGAGGCGGAAGATTGGTGAAACAGAAAGGTAGTGACACTTGGACTAGCAGGGCTGACGGAGGAAGACACTGCTAGGACATATAGTGGAACACCTTTTCTGTGAACCAACTATTAGCCGAAAGCCCGACCAAGCAGCAGTGCTACCATCCGCTTAGTTCATGCGAAGACGCATGAACGAGCGGGTGGTAGTATTGCTGCTTGGGCACGCCCAAAAAATAATTCAAAAAAAAGGAGAGATGATGTCACATGTTAATTGTTAAAGCACACTATGTAGGTGAAGAGTATATCGAAAGAAAAAAAGATGGGGATATATGTCACATGACTAGTTGAAATAGACACTTTAGTAATGAGAACCATTTTGCAGAAAAAAAGAAGGTCGAAAATGTCACATTTCTAGTACAGATTGACACTTTAAGAATGAAAAGGATAACGAAGGAAAAAAAATTAATAAAAAAAGAAAGATTTAAGTCACATCAAGGTCTATTAAGTACACTATAGATATAACAACTGAAAAGATCATTTTAATTCTAGGTAAGACTTTTCACACACTATATTCCTTCGACTGTTTTTGTATTTATTCTCGTAACTAAACTAGCATACTGAGCTGACATAATTACTCTCGAATCGCTTTTTAAAGAGCGATTAATAAGCCACAAATAACATTTGGCTTAAATGGAGAAACTGTATCTAATTCATTCTTTAACCCATAGTTTAACACTATATAAAACCATTATCCAACATCAAAAACACTCACTTAACTCAATAACTAACAAATTACTACGAATAATAAAATTTAATTAATCAAAAAAATTTATCCAAATGAATTTATGTAAAAACATTTTGGGTAGCATGGCAATGCTATGTCTACTTCTAGGGCTAACTTTCACCGTTTCTACGTCTACTACGACTACTTTTGACAGCATTCATGTAACACTGTCTACGCCTGAAACCGATCCGGGTATTGA
>JAHDHP010000070.1 GCA_020631245.1 Bacteroidota bacterium
TGGCTTTTTTCCACATATCGCAGGCAGCCCAAGAAACTACCTGGCTATCCCAACCTGTACCTGGTCCACAAAGTGGGCCACTAGAAGCGTAGAGGTCACCTATGACCATATAAGGTTTTCCCCATCCTGGTTTGGCTTCGGCCGCTTTCTTGGCAAATTTACGAGCTTTCCCTGCTAATGCACCTGTAAGTTTTCCTTGTTGACGAATAAGCAGGGCGATATTCATATAGGTTTCTGCTTTCTTAGTACGATCTGGTTCAATTTCGGCCGCCTTTTCATAGTACTCGATAGCTTTGCCATAGTTCTTTTCCTTGTGGTATTTCTGAGCGATAATACGGGCACGTTTTGAACTTGGTTCTAACTCATAAAGTTTGAAGATGAGTTTTTCGTAATTGGGATCAGTACGACAACTATTTTTGGTGAGGTAGTAATAGTAGCGTTTGACCGTATTGAGGTTATTCGGGTCAGCAGCAAATTTGGAGCTAAAATGATCATTAACTGCTGAACAGGAACTTAAATCGACACCTGCTGTACTTGTTGCTACACTGGCATTGGCAGCAGGATTACCCGCTGTTGGGCGATTTTGTGCCATAGTTGCTCGATCTCTTTCAAAACGAGCTTGTTCTTCAACAGCCAATCTTTTTTGCTCTTCGTAAGCCGCCACTTTTTGTTCGTATTCTTTTACTTTGAGTTGATATTGGGCACGTTCAGCAGAATCGGCTGCTGCTTCCTGTGCTTCTTTTGCCGCTTCTCGTTGGTACTCTTCGTAGGCTATTCTCATACGTTCGGCTTCTTCTTTGGCTTGTTCGGCTGCTAGACGAGCGGCTTCTTGTTGAGCTTTGCGACCATCTTCGGCAGCTTTGAGTTGCGCCTCATATTCGGCAAGTTTCTTTTCGTATTCTGCTTGTTGTTTGACATAGTCTTTTGCGTAAGCATCTCGCTTAGAAGCTATTTTGGATTCTACTCGGTTGAGTTCATCTTTTACTTTCTGGTATTTATCTGCTTTTGGATGTTCATTTTCGATATTATGATCGACTATTTCTACGAGGTTGGCATATTTATCTAAAAACTGTTCTTCGGTCAGTTCTTTGTTTTTGTAGGCTTTAAGTTGTTGGCTAAAATAGGGAAGAATAACATAGTAGGCCGCCTCTTCTTGCTGAATTTCGAGTGACTTGGTAATGAGGCGATAATACTCCTCTTTTTGTTCAGGACGGTATCTTTTGAGGGTCGTGGCGCGCAAACCTGAGAGATAACCTTCTTCCCCAAAGTATTTGATCCGCTTGTCGTAGAGGGCAAATAGGCTATCGACATAGGCTTCTCTAACAAGGCTATCACTTGCTTCTTTGGCATAGTGATTATACATTTTCATCCCATCGACATAGGGCGTTTTACGTGCTTCTGGTGCATTTTTGATCACAAAACGCCAGTAAGGCATGGCATCATCATATAGTTTTTGTTTATAGTATTCGCGGTAGAGGGAATAATTTTCAAGGGTTTTTGTACTATCTGGCCCCCATTTATTATCGGGTTCAAAAACGGCATCTTCACTCAATTCGATGCTATCTTGACTAGCACTAATATCAATTTTGGGATTAGTATCTTTACTAACTTTTTTACCTGTTTTAGGGCTACAGGCGATACTAAAGGTGATGATACTTAGTATGCACCATGTCGCTAGTATCTTACTATAACTTGTGAGTCGATTCATAGGTATGTGTTTTTGGACTAGACAAGATATGTCTTGTCTGTATGATGAGCTTGGTCGAATTATTCTTTTAATATAGCGTTGGGATTAATTTCGCCTTCTACTTTTTTGATACGTAGATTGCTGAAATCTTGATTGGCTTCGAAGCCCGCTTTTCCCAAAATAACACCACTAGGGGTTGTTATCTTGACGAATTTATCGGTGTGAATTTTTGAATTGCGTTCATCCCAATTCATTTCTTCCGATTCGATGGTTTTGCCTTCTTTTTTGTTGATCCATACCACGCTATCGCGGACGGTGGTGAGTTTTTGGCGTTCTTTGCGGATGCCATAACGAGCGGTAAGGGTGCTACCTACGCTTAGGTTATCGTTATAAAAGGTGACATCTACCCCATCTGGAAACTCTAGATAGGGATCTTTGGTTTTGTGGCGAAGTAGGGTGGGGGCAGTTAGCTTGACTTTGGTATTTCCGCTTTCACTATAAATGAGTTCTACTCCTTTTACGGTTTCTACTTGTTGTTGGAGTTCGCCTATTTGCTTTACTTCTTCGAGGCTGTTTTCACAGGCGGCGGTAAGGAGGAGGGTGAAGAGGAGGACAGGAATGAGATATGGAGACATGTATATTGGTGACTGGGTGATTGGATGACTGGGTGGTTGGGTAACGGTATTTCCATCCAATCATGCAATCACCCAGTCATCCAATCATGGGATCGCGTGAGGGATAGTAGCGGTAGCTTGGCGTAGAGACGTTGCGTGCAACGTCTGTACAGAAAGGCTGTGAGGCTTCGACTAGCAGGGCTGACGAAGGAAGACACTGCTAGTCGATTTAGCCGAACGCCTTTTCTGCAAGCCAACTACAAGCGGATAGCCCGACCCCAATTGCGTATATTTTATTGCTTTTGTTCATGCGAGGACGCATGAACAGGCAATAAAATATACGCTTTGGGGGCACGCCCAAATAATTATCTAATTTTGGTAGATTGACCAATCCAGCAACCTACTTTATAGCGTTGACCAGGTTGGAAACCAGCGAAGAAGACTTTTTCTTTGTCTGGGAATCCACGTTTTGCACTACTCAGTTTAGAGCGAGCTTTACCCGCTACACTTGGGTCAATTTGAGCCGCTTTTGCATACATATCGGCAGCTACCCAGTATACAGAGTATCCATCGAATTTGTCGCTACAAGAACCACGACTACTCATATACATATCTCCAATGAAGATGTATGGGTCTCCCCATCCTGCTTGCATACCTGCTGCTTTTTGAGCGAAGTTACGGGCTTTAGAGAAGTTGTTACGACCAACACGTTCGATTTTAGCTAACTGGTAGTATACTTTTGCTTTTTTGGTTTGGTCATTTTCATACTGAAGAGACTGTTCGTAGTATTTACTAGCGTTTGCATAGTCTTTGTTTTTCATGTAGGTCTGTGCTACATAACGACAACGAGAAGCAGATGGATCCATATCAACGATGCTTTTAAGTACATCAAAAGTAGGACAGCTATTACGCTTCATGGCTGAGTAAATTTGCTTTAGGGTGGCTACATCACTCTTATTGCTATTGTATTCGCTTTTCAGCGAACCACAATCCATAGAGCTATATTGACTACTACCACCTCCACCAATGTCGGCACTAGGAGCAGGAGCAGATGAGGCAGTAGTTGCTGCTTGAGTGGCAGTTTTAACTGCTTGTTGTTGTCTTTTAACCGCTTGTTCTTGTGCTGATTTGGCTTGTCTCCAAGCGTCCATTTGCGAGTCATACTGTGCCATTTGTTTTGCATAATCCTCAGCCGCTTTTTTAGAAGCTTCATCTTGAGCAGCACGTTTCTCTAATTCTGCGAAATATTCAGCTCTTGCAATAGAATCTTTTTTGTATTGGTCAATAACGGCAAGTACTGAATCTCTTTGCGCTAATTGAGCTTGGTAGGCGGCTTCTTGTTCTGCGACTTGTTTTTCGTAATATGCTTTTTGTTCTTCGTAGTGTTTCTTTTGTTCTGCTATATATTCTTGGCGTTTTTCTTCTTTCTTTGCGTACCAGCCCTCTAATTTATCTTTTACAGCTTGGTATTTATCAGCTTTAGCAGTAATTTCTTCTAAATCTTCAGGATCTGCATCCTCTTTTTTGTCGATATTGAAATCAACGATTTCAAGTAGGCGATCATAGTAACCCATTAAATCTTTTCCTTCAATTTCTTTGGCTGCTAATGCTTTTCTTTTTCCTACAAAACTTGGGTAAAGCGCATAGTGTGGCGCATCTTCCGCATTAATTTCGATAGCTGTATCGTAGTAGCTTAAGATTTCTTTTTCTTCCTCTTTATAGTAACGAGAAAGGATTTGTCCTTTTTTTGCAGCGATCAAACCTCTTTCTCCAAAGTGTTCTTCTCTGGTATCTAAAAGGTTGAAAACAGTATCTAGATATGCTTGAGCAACAGCAGGGTCTTTATATTTCCACTTTACAAAACCTTTGTGATCATTACAGCTACTTGTTTTATTTCCGTCAATTACTTCTCCGTCTTTACACTCGGCAGCTTCTATTTGATCGTCAAGAAGGGCAAGATACATTTTTTCACCGTCTAAGTAAGGTGTTTTACGTGCTCTAGGAGCCATAGCGTAGAAGGTACGCCAGTAAGGTAATGCATCTGCATATGCATCTTGTTTGAAATACTCACGGTATAATGAATATTGTTCTTGGGCTTTATTACTGTCTGCTCCCCAGACCATTTTATCTTCTAAAAGGAGCGAATCGGCAGCAGTAAGAATAATAGGTTCTTCGGGTGCTTTGGCAACTTGTTTACCTGTTTTAGGGGTACAACCCACTGATACAATCAATGCTATAAACATTGATAGAACACTAAATTTAAATAGCAATTTCATGATTAATGTTTTATTATTTAATGATCAATTATTTGCTTGTCTATCGGGATTTAATTCGTGAAACGACTTAATTGGAAAATATCATGTTGCTATCAAAAAAATAATAGGATGTTAAAGGATAGCTTTTCTGTTTCACACATGGAAGACTTGTCTTAATTTTATAACTGAAAAAGTTCAGTGTATAAAATCAAGACAGCCTCTAAAACAAGACGTTATAAAAATGCGTCTTTATCAAAAACTTAGGAGAGCAGATTTGGTTATGTAAAAATATTAAATCACTTGCTAGTATCAGCATAAAGTCTGTAAAAAGTAGGGAACTTTTTATTTTATGATAGATTACAAGGTGTTTTGTCACATTTGGAAGGACAAATTAGTCATATTTACGTTGTTGGAACCACTTATCATTCAGTGTGATACCGAAGGTAGCTTCTAGAAATGTTTCTCGGATGAGGTTGTTGGTGACACTTCCTCGTTGTCCTACTTCTAGTGCAATATTGAGGGAGCTGATACGACGAAGGGGAAGTCCAAGCCCTGCTGTAACTGCAAATTCGGAAATACGTTGGTCTCCAATTTGAATATGTCCAGTATTATAATAGCCTCCGAAACGGTATTGGGTTCTTTTCCAAAACTTTCCATAAGAACTAGCGTCTGGAACAAGTTGCACACCTGCTCCTATACGAAAAGAAGAAACTAAAGAAGAGTCGATATTACCAAATTTTTCGAAGGAGTCCCATGCTTCCCATTTTAGATCTATTCCTACTAGCCAATCTATTCCTTTTTGTAAGGTCAAGCCTGCTCCAAGTGAGGGTGGGAGTTTGATTTTATTTTTTTCTTGATTAATGGATAAAATGGTATCTAACACACTAACATTTTCAGAACTTGCACTTATTTTCTCCCATTTAAGGATTCTATCTGCTGCTACTTCTACTGGAATATCTCCTGTAATTCCTCCAATTAGTAAGAGTTGTTCTCCTATTGGTTGTCGGTATTGAAGTCCTAGATTTCCAACAAATCCTCCAACAGAAAATTCTTCGTTACGTTGAGAACCAAGGGTATACCCCACATTTCCAAAATCAGTACTGTTTTCTACAATAGGGAAAAAGAGCCTCGATTGTTGTTGGTAAGTTCCAAATAGATAGCCAATATTAAATCCAGCAGAAAATCTTTTGTAGCGGAATCCATTTCCCCAATAGAATTGATAAAGCTGCCCTTCTCCAATAAAAAACTGTTCTACGAGTCCTATATTGGGTGTGTTGGTATTGATTTGAATATCATAGTTGAGTCTACTATAAGGCTGTAAACCTATATTGGTTCCCCAGAATTTATTAATAGGAAATCCAAGTGCTAAGTAGGATAGTGAACTAGAACCTGAAGATTGAGGGGGATTGGTAGAGTTGTCTTGGAGCCATAGACCTTGTGCATTAATGGCTGTTTCGAAGGTGGTAAGAGCTAAAGCACTATAGGAAGCTGGATTGCTATAATTGAGCTTGGATATAGGGCGATACGCAGCACTAAGACCACCTAATGATCGACTGCTGGTGTAGTAAGAGGGGAGTTTGCTACCAATTCCAATTCGTGAATAAGGAGAATTGACTTGGTATATTTGGGCAAGTGCTATCGAATGACTTAGAGAAACCAGTAGAATAGCAACCAATAGGCTACCTAACTTTTGCTGCATTGTAAATAAGAATTTGGTTTAATCCTTCAAGAAGGAGATTTGAAGTTGCAAATATCTGATTTTTGAGTCGGGATTCAAAGAAAGGAGTGTCTCCACCTGTTAAAAGTATTTTAAGAGAAGGATAAAGTTGTAGGTATTGTTGAATAATTCCATCCATTTCTGCTACAACTCCAGTTGCTACACCACTCAAAATAGATTGTTGCGTATTTTTGCCGATTAGTATAGGTTCGGCTGAAAAAGGCACAAGCGGGAGCTTGTCTGTAAAGGTATTAAGGGCTTTAAATCGCATTTGTAGTCCTGGTGCAATAGCTCCGCCATGATAATTACCTTTACTATCCACAAAGTCGTAAGTGATACAAGTTCCCGCGTCAATGATTAGAACGTCATTTTGTGGATAATAGTTGTTTCCTCCAACGGCAAGAGCAATTCGATCGCGTCCTAATGTCGTGGGAGTTTCGTATAAAAGTTGGATAGGAAGCGGGGTTTGGTGGGAAAGGGCAATAAAAAAAGTTTTTTCTTGTAGGTGTTTCTCTAATTCTAGGTTATGGTTGCGAGTTGAAGAAAGGATCGCATGTTTTATTTTATATTCTTGTATCCATTCATCAATTTTTTCGGTACGTAGAGGAGATAGAATAGCTCGTTCTCGTAGTAGCTTGCCTTCGTAGATGGCTACTTTGGTGCGGGTATTGCCTATGTCTAAACAGAGATTCATGGTAGTTGATGATTGGACAGATTAAAAAAAGAAAGCGCAGAATAAATGAATATGCTGCGCCTTTTTATTTGGTAATTAATAATTTCCTTATGCTACTGGAGGAATACGTAACACTTGTCCAACATAAATTAAGTCTGGACTTTTAAGCATTGGACGGTTAGCCTCAAAGATGATAGGGTATTTCATTGCATCTCCATATTGAGATTTAGCAATTTTGGAGAGTGTATCTCCTTTTTCAACAGTATAGAAAGAAGATACCGCTTCTTCAATAGTTGGTGCTTGTGCTTGATCTGAACCTTGTTCTGGCTCAGGGTAGGTAACAGTAATACGGTCATCTACTTGTGAGATACCTGCTACATTTCCGATTGCTAAGATGGCTTTTTCTTTGTCTTCAACACAGCATGTCGTTCCAGAGATAGTAGCTACATCACTTTGTACTTCAACATATAAGTCTTGTACATCAATTCCTAGGCCTCTTACAAGGTTTTCAAGTTCTAATGCTTTTTGTGCATCAATGTCTGCTTGATTAGCTGCTTCTTCTTCGGCACTTTTTCTTGGCCCGAATAATTTGGCACCTGCGTTTTTTACAAAAGAGAATAATCCCATAGTTGATAATGATTTAAGATTGTAAATAATTAGTTGGTCTGATAAGTGATGATTGAGGTGTTGAAACCATACTTACCATAGCAAGAACATATATTACTAGGATAAGTTTGATTTTCATTATTAATACGTGTATTATTAGCTAGGTCACGAACTTTTTTCTTTAATATTTTTCAATTCGTCTACTTTTTCAAGGAGCCATAATTGTTCGCCAGTAAGAGCTGCTTTAATTTCTTCGTGTAGTACATCGAGTGATTTTTTTCCACCTCCTCGTATTCGAATAATTTTTTTGAACAGATTAATAAAACTCTGACAAGCTTGACGATTACGATCTGATAAAGCTGTGTCTCTTATGAGGTATATACGCAAAGACTCAATCGTTGAATGTAGAGAATCTTTTTCTTGTAGCTCGTAATGAGTTTTGATGAGTGTAACCTTGTGGCTGAGGAAGTAATATGGATCAATTAGATTCATTTTTTGAAGATGTTCTTTTGTTTTATCATATTCTTGGAGGCAGAAGTTCAGATTTGCAAGGGCGTAATTGTAGACATCTTCTCGGTTTTTGGGTAGTACAAGTTTTTTGTTTTCTTCAATAAATTTCTTGACCCATTCAAATTCTTTCACTCGGAGGGATACGGTTACGATATTGGTGTAAACATGAGGAGAAATGTAATTTTCAGCAATTAGCAATACCTTTTTTTGAAGCATTGTTTTATAGAGTTCGAATAGTTCATAAGTGTACTTTTCTGCTTCTACACGCGTTTTTTGCACACAATAGTTGGTTAACAGAACATATAGCCCTCGAAGCTCACGTGGGTGTACTTTACTAGAATGCTCTTCGAGCAATACCTTTAATTTATGATAATGCTGTTCATTTTTTTGTTCGCGAAGCAGTAAACAGGCTTGGTGATATAATTGAATAAAAGCAATTGTCCCAATAGGTGAATTCTCAACAAACTGAAGGGCTTCTTCAAAAAAACGTAATTCAGAACGCTCGTTAAATACTTGTTCGAGATTGAGGAGAGTCGAAGTATATTTGAGTTTCATAGCAACATAAAAGATGTCGATTTTTTCCATCAATTCTTTCAAGCCAGTTTTTAGCGTTCTATCAGAGGAAATAATATGTTGTGTGTAAATTTCAGAGAGAGATAGGCTATGGTAAAAATAATTAATATCTTGAGTTGTCTTTTGGGTAAGTGTTTTTCCAGCCCTTTTATACCTTTTTTCAAATTGCCCTTTTAGTAAACGATCTCGTAATGCTGTTAACAATTGGCGTTCATAGGCTTTGTCATCTTGTGAAAAGTGAATATAGGTAATGAAATCTTCTAGTAACTTTGTAAGTTGAGACATTAAAGCTCTAAGTGATGCTTCTGCATTTGGTTTTGAATCGAAAAGTTCTTGAAGAATAACTGCTTTATTTAGTTTTTCTTCCATAAAATTAGGGTAAGTAGCTTTGATTAGATCAAACAACTGAATTACCTTCTCACTTTTGTTAAAAAAAGGAGATTGAATATATGCTTCAAATCGATTTACTTCTTTGGAGCTTAGTGTTTTAAATATAAGTATGAGCTTGCTATCAAGCATTTTGAAAAAGAATAATGTATAAGGAAGTAGTAAGTGTTATATAAGATCGGCTATAAAACTAGGAACTAAAGTATAAATAAAATTTGGGTTTTTTTTATGATTTTCTCCCAAAATAGTCGGTAATTGTTTTACAATAGTTTGGTTTATTTGTTTTTTTGCTTATTCGTTTTTGATTGGCTGTTATTTGTTTGTGTTTGTTTTTGGCTTTTTAGTAGTCGTTTTTTTTCTTTTTAAGCAATTGCAATCAATGAAAAATGTACACCTAATAGTGTTGCTTTTATACTTAAATTCACAAACAAGAACTTAAACATGCATTAATCATTGACTATTTATTAGTGTGACTTTAATCTCTACATCACATTAATTTAAACTGTACACGAAGTTATAAATATAAAATCAGGTATGTTTTAGAAAAAATACGTATCTTGTTTTGCTGAGTTATGTTTAGATGCCATATTGGTCCAACTGGAGTCTATTCTATTATAATTTCAATACACATCTTGCTTTTATCTTATTGCTATACAAGTCTTGTCTAACAATTTAACCCCTTGAGTAGAAAAATTGTTTAGAGACCATCACTAAAAATACCCTTAGTAGTAACCTCACCAAGTACTCTAATTTTTAACTTTCTTGTTCAAGAATTTATAAGATAATTTATGAAATTAAATTGTTTGTTAATTTTGCAGTAGAGGATAGTGAAAAATACTACTATTACTTGATATTTTAGACAATCCTGTAAATTTTGTATTATGTCTGTAGTTTACATTTCTAAAAAAATAGCTTTTTGTCTTTTCGCGCTATTACTATCACTTCCAGTAATGGGTAGCCAAGGAGATGGAGGAGATGATGATGGGGTTGTAAAAGAAGAAGGGGAGGAAGGTACTGCCTATGTAGACTTAATTCCAAGCTCAAATCCTGTTCTTGGAAATGATGAACTAAGTTTTACAGTCGTAGTACGTACTCCTGATGGCACTCCTGTACAAGATGTTCATATGGTATGTATGGATATTGCAACTTCTAATGGTTCTTTCTTCGCTCCTGCAGTTACAACTACTTTTCAAAGTCGCTTGGCAGATCTTAGTACAGGTATTTCGATTTCACCAAGTAATCTATTAGGAGAACAGCCTATCACTGTACAAATGAAGAGAGATAGCCCAAGTAATGTGCCCAATTTATCAGGTGTGGTAGGAGGGATGGATTGTGTAATGGTCGTCGATCACCTGTTTCGTACTGGAGTAGCTGAAGCTAGTCCTGAATGTATTGATGTTGAGTTTTACCTAACCAATATCAAATTGATTAAAAAAGTAGATGAAACTACAATAGATATTGTACCTGAAGTAGATGTCGTTACTAATTTATCAGATCGTACAATTACAGTTGAGTTTTGCCCAAAATGTGACTTAGCTGATGTATCGGCAAATTCTATTTGCAATTCTGATGGAACCTTTGACGTAGAGTTAAACTTTTCGAATGATAAAGGAATAACACACACCATTTTAGATAATCAAGGAAATAACATGGATAGTGATGCGGATAATTTCCAATTAGGACCATATAGTAGTGGTACTACTGTCGAAGTTACAGTAGTAAATCCAATTACAGGAGGCATCTGTTCAATTCCTATAAATGATAATTGTGAGGTCACATTCCCTGACGCATCTTGTAATGATGGGATGCAAAACCAAACAGAAACAACTGTTGACTGTGGTGGAATTTGTGGTGAATGCCCTTGTGGAATAGAAGTGTTTACCGATATATATTGTACTGGCCCTTCTTCCTATAAAATAGGAGTCAATGTGATAGGAGATGGCGCATTTAGAATTACAGATAATTTTGGTGATGTTAGCATAGCAAATGGAGGTGATTATCTTTATTTAGGGGAGTATGATAAGGATGGGATGCCTGTTACTATTAATGTACAAAAGAATATACTACTAGGAGAAGATGCCTGTTCGTGGACTGTTCCAATGTTGAAGTATGAAGATTGTATATGTAATTTCATACCCGATAATGATATTTGTAGTGATGCTAGATTATTGGCTCCAGGATTAAATGGGCCTTTTAGTAATCATTGTGCTACAAATATGTATGATCCTGCTTCTACTTGCATAGATGATGATCTTTCACATGGTGTTTGGTATAGCCTTGTTGGTACAGGTAACGATGTTTCCTTGGTAGCAACTACATGTGATAGACCTGTAGCTGATTATGAAAACGACTTACAAATGATGGTCTTTATAGAGTGTCCAGCACTAGTTGAAATAACTTGTAGTGAAGATGCTGTTGTATTCCAACCAGAAGTGACTTTTTCTACTATAGCAGGTGAAGTATACTATATCCTAGTAGATGGATATGGAACCTATGACCCAACAGGTGATTTTTGCCTTGACTTATGTCCCCCTCCTACCTGTGTGCTAGGCGCAGTAGAACAACCTACCTGTGAACTAAGTGCTGATGGACGTTTGACAATGGAAGTTGATGATCCAAGTAATTATACCTTCTTATGGAGTAATGGTGAAACAACAGAATCTATTAGTAACCTAAATCCTGATACATACCGAGTAACTGTTAGCGACAATAGAGGCTGTTCTTGTTCTCATGAAATCGAATTAGAAGTAGATCCAAATGGATTTAGAGCTGAATTAGTACAACAAGAACCAGAAGATGGAGGTACTGCTCCATTTTATCTAAATGTAGTAGATATCAACATCTTTGATGGACAGCAACCCTACGATTTTCAATGGGATGCAGTAGGACATGTACGTCAAGCTATTCTAGATCAAGATGAAATCCGAATATTATATGCGGATCATTCTTCTTGGTCTGTTACTATTACAGATGCAAATGGATGTCAAATAATACGTAGTAATGTACCTAATTGGGATGAAGGACTATTTCTAAATATTATTGAAGACGATATTAGCGCACCTTCTAATCCTTTTACAGCCGATGGAGCTATCGATATTACTGTAGCAGGAGGATCACCTCCTTATTCATATGTTTGGGATAACGGTGCAACAACCGAAGATATTAGTAACCTCATGGCTGGCTGGTACTCTATTACCGTTTATGACAGTCTTAATGATGAAACAAGAGGATGGTTTTGGGTCAAAGCTAAAAGTGTGAGTGGAAGAGGAAAACAAGAAGCAATCATATTAGATGCTTATCCCAATCCGATTACTGTCGAAAGCCATATTATGCTAGGAGGACTCGAAGGGCAAGCAACTTTATCACTTTATAATGTAAATGGACAAAAAGTAACACAATTATTCAAAGGTGAATTGCAAGAAGAACCAATTCGAATTCCATTTGCCACCCAACAAAATCTTCCAACAGGTATTTATCTATTGCACTTAGAACAAGCCAATGGAGAAGTACAAATCCAGAAAGTATTTGTTAAATAATTTCTGGGCGTGCCCTTCCACAGGGATTGAGGAATTACGGAATGGATAAGTGAATTCGTAACGTTAACACAATCCCGTAATTCCTCAATCCCTGTTTCAGGTCGGGCTATCCGTTTGTAGTTGCCTCGTACAAAACAGGTTCAGCATACACTTCAGTGCGTCTTCACTCCATCGTTCAGCCACCCTTCAGTGTGCTTCACACAGTTTCTACTTCACCAATCCACCAATCCACCAATCCACCACTATTTTCTCCTTCTATTCTCATTTCTGCATAAAATTTGTTAATATTTCAGTACTGAATTGCACTTTTCCCCTGCAATTGCTAAATTGAACAGCCTCTCAAGTATAAAATCAAAATAACCCCTTCAATAATGATACAGAAATTTTGCTGGATATTGTTTTTTGCAAGTGTGCTGACAAAAGCCTGTCAAGAAGAAGTACCTGTGGAAACAATGACCATTAACGACGAACAACGGACAAGCTATATTTCACAGGCTGTTACCAAGCAAGTTGAAGCAACGCTCAATGATGCTAAAGCAACCATATTTAGCGCACCTAATAAAGCTGCTGAAGGTATTCAAACAACGATTAAAGAGCTATATAATGAAAATAAAAACAACCTATTGTGGCATGATCCTATTACAGGAAAAGGGTCGGAAGAAACCGTCAAATATATCAACGAACTAAGAGATGCTCGCGCACATGGTATTGATCCAGATACCTATTTCCTGCCACAAATTGATAGTCTCTACCAATTACTCTACCTCGATAATAGCCCACAAACCACCAATAACAACATCGAACAACTCGTATCTTTAGATATGTTATTAAGTAGTTCTTTTTGTAATTATACCTCCGACTTAGTAGGGGGCAGAATTACAAATGCTCGTTGGCATGTAGCACCACGTAAGGAAGATGTGGGCGATCTTTTACAAGAAGGATTGACCAATAAAGATATTAGTAAAGCTGTACAAAAGGCAGAGCATCCACTCGATATGTATCAAAAATTGAGTGAAAAATTAGCCCTTTATGAACGCTCAAAAGCCGATGGTAGCTGGGTCAAGCTTCCTGGTACCGTTTCTAAAAAAAGCAAAGGGGAAAAAGTAGAATTACTCATCAAACGACTTAAAGCATCTGGCGACCTCACCAAAGATGCTACTACCTATGATGAGGAAGTAGTAGCCGCCGTGAAACGATTCCAAAAACGCCACCAACTAGAGGCTTCTGGAACAGTAAATGAGTCAACACTCAAAAGACTAAATGTACCTGTAGATGACCGAATTGAGCAAATACAATTAAATCTAGAGCGAATGCGCTGGCTGCCTGGCGATTTAGGAGACCGATATGTGTGGGTCAATATTCCTGAGTTTTTGATTCGAGTAGTAGATAAAAAAGATACCGTCTCTACTATCAAAGGAGTAGTTGGCGCATTATCTACAAAGACGCCCATACTAGTCAATAAGGATATGATCAATATTATCTTTAGCCCTACTTGGACACTACCACAAAGTATTGCACGTGAAGAAATGCAGTATATTCTCATGAATCCAGCAGTACTAGTCGTGGCAGATGTCGATGTGTGGCTAGATGGTAAAAAGGTCAACCCAATGACCGTTGATTGGAAAAACGTAAAACTGAACAGAGTACGAATGCGTCAGCGACCTAAACGAACCAATAGTATGGGGAAAGCTAAATTCCAATTTAAAAATGGACAAAGTATATACCTACACGATACACCCAACCAAATGGACTTCGGACGTAGTGTGCGAGCAGAGAGTCATGGTTGTGTGCGAGTTGCTGAACCACATACATTGGCCACCAAATTACTAGCAGGAGGAAAATGGGGCGCAGGAAATATTAGAAGTGCTATGAATAGTGGAAAAGAAACCTATGCGAAACTCCCACAAAATGTAAAAGTCCATATTTTCTATCTTACTACGTGGGTCGATGAAGATGGGCAACTACAATTCCGTAGAGATATTTATGGGTATGACAAACGACAAAAAGCACAGCTATAAGAGCTTGTCTTGATTAGACTTGTTACCCTTTAAAAACATTAAAGATTTTGTATCTTTACTACTAATCACTTAATTATAAACTATAACCTGACTACTCTAATATGGAGAAACCTATAGTCATAGGAGAATTGCCTGAAATTATTGAAATGAAACGTTTGCTACAATTGAAGCAACTACAGATCGATTCACTACTGGATATTACACAAGCCATTAATAGTAATTATTCAGTGGAAGATTTGTTACGTATCTATAAGTTTATTTTGCGGGCAATTATGGGAGTCAATCACCTCATTGTCTTTTATGATAGCCATCCTTGGTTATGTGTTTGCCAAGAAGGGGTGAGTAAAGAACTAATCTCCAAAATAAAAGTAGAAAAAGAATTATTGGCGTATAAAGAAACGGTTGCTGTTGATAAAGAAAAACATCCAAATTTAGCCGTATTTGATCTCATTATTCCTGTCTATCACAAAAGCAAACCACTTGCGTATGCCCTAATTGGCGGAATGAATGCAAGTACCTCAGAAAATGACTCTGAGAAAGAACGGATCAAATTTATCCGTACCATGACCAATATCACAACGGTTGCCATTGAAAACAAACGCCTGTTCAAAAGACAACTCGAACAGGAACGGATGAATAAAGAGCTGGAACTGGCAGCGAATGTGCAAACTCATCTCATTCCAACTACTGCCACGCTTCCCTCTAACGATCGCCTAGAAATGGATGCCATTTATCGGCCGCATCGCAATATAGGTGGTGACTATTATGATTATATCCCTCTAAACGAAGACGAGTTTCTAGTGTGTATGGCAGATATTTCAGGCAAAGGAGTAGCAGCAGCACTTTTAATGTCCAATGTACAAGCAGTACTACGTACACTAGTGCGAGTGGTAACCGATACCAGTGATCTCAAAGAGCTAATCATTCGTCTCAATAGTCGCTTGCGCGAAATAATGGATGAACGATTCATTACACTGTTCCTCGGACATCATAACCTAAAAACAAGGAAATTTACCTATGTCAATGCAGGGCATAACCCACCTCTTTTACTACATAACAAACAATATACATTACTAGATAAAGGCTGTACTATTTTGGGCTTTTTTGAAAAATTACCGGCTATAAAAGTCAGTCAATTAGAACTAGAAGCCAATTCTATCGTTTTTACTTATACAGATGGTTTGACAGATGTAGTCAGTGAAACAGGAGATTACTACGAAATTGAACGTTTACAAGCATTTGCCCAAGCCCATGCTCATCTTCCTGTCAAAGAGTTCAATGAACAATTAATGGAAGAGCTAGAGCAGTTTAAAGGAAAAGAATTGTATACAGATGATATCTCCATGCTTACGTATCGTCTCTTTTAAAATTGAGTCTTGATCAAGAAATTGCTATCACTTCTATTGGTACTTTATTTAATAGCTATGTTTTCAGCGCGTGCCTTACAAGAAAAAATCATTTTTCAAGCGAAACCACTACCACAAA
>JAHDHP010000071.1:0-12001 GCA_020631245.1 Bacteroidota bacterium
TTAGGAAATTTATAAACCATTTCAATGCTTCTTGATTCCGCTAGTTGTTTTAATTTTTCTTGTTTCAAATCATCATACCCAACTGCTTCATAAGTTCGATACAAATAAACCGACTTCATAACCTCTCCCGACTCATAATAAATCCAAGCACCCAAGCCCGTTGTATCACCAGGTGAACGTATCAAATTTACCCGCGTCCACGTCTTATCCACTATCGCAATATCCTCAAAATCACCCAATACCATCACATCGCCAGTACCAGATTTATAATAAAACTCCTGAAAATCACCATAATGATCTTCAATCTCCATCCCATACAAACCAATTCCAACCCAAAAAACGAGGAAAAGAAGTAGGAGCGGAATGCCAATAAGCAAGTATTTAATCACTTTTTTCATTTGAAAGATTTATATAAGTTTAGCTACACTTAATACCTTATTTAGTACCTTTATTGTTCCCTTCCAGACACAATAAATCCCTTTAATTGACACCTAGTGACAAAAGAACAAATCATTGGTCTGCTAATCCTTCTTGGCTTAATCATTATTTGGCGATGGTATCGCTCCAATAGCGTATACATTCTATGGTTGTGGAAACGGGTAGGCTTCATTTACATCCCCACCAATGTCTACAAAATCGGCTATACCGATCGTACCGTTGGAGAGCGAATCAGAGAAATAAAACGAAAAGCAAACCCCGAATACCGCGTGCGATATATGGTGCGTATCCCCGCCTTTCGCGCACAAAAAGTAGAAGCCTTCATCCATAGGCGATTACGCAAACGCAGGCGACAATATGTATTTCCGCGTCGAAGCAAATACCGCAGTCGAGAATATTTCGAAATACCAGAATTAAGCCTACTCTTCGCCATTCTCTTTGTGACTATTCTATTAACTATTTTTTGGCTCTTACAACAGTTTGATTGGCTCGGAATTTATCATAATTTATTAGAACAATTTTAAAACAAACTATCCTTATGCACATTACCTACACCTTCACTGATTCCCATACCTTCCAACCTATCTTTTTAAACAATCGGCACAAAATCTTTAAAGACGATTTCGACTTTGATATTGACCAAGTACTAAGCGAGGAGGAAAAAACAAAACGCCGCGTCAATTTCGCCCCATTAAAAGATATTGAAAAGTATTATTTGTTGGCAAAGGCAGGAGAAGAACTAGTAGGTTGGTCCTTCGGTATTCAAAAAAGTGCAGAAGATTTTTATATGGTCAACTCAGCCGTATTTCCCGCCTATCGAAAACAAGGCATTTATACCACTATGATGGAACAAGCAATTGATTATGTCACCAATTTAGGGTTTCAACATATATACAGTCGCCACACCATGTCCAATAATGCCATCTTGATTCCGAAATTGAAATATGGCTTCATCATTACAGGCTTCGAAGTCTCCGACACTTTCGGCACACTCGTCCGACTAAGTTATTATCCCAATGCTAAACGACGGGAGTTGATGGAAATTCGGATGGGTGCTCGTAAAATGGATGAGGAAACAATGAAGTTAGTGAAGTAAAGTTATAGTACCTTCGTCACACCTTGCACAAAAACCACCTTTAAATCTCCTCAGAGGAAGAAACTGCGTGAGGGATAGTAGTGGTAGCTTGGCGTAGAGACGTTGCGAGCAACGTCTGTACAGAAAGGTAGTGAGGCTTTTTCTGGCAGGGCTGACGGAGGAAGACACTGCCAGAAAATATAGCCGAACACCTTTTCTGCAAGCCAACTACAAACGGATAGCCCGACCCCTTTTTTGCTTTTTGCCCGCTTTCATGCATCCACACATAAACTACAGGCGAAAAAGCAAAAAAAGGGGGCACGCCCCACATTTTGTTAAAAATCGAAGTTAAATTATTGATTTTACATATGGTTGTTCAACAACAGCAAAGAGATCTTGATCTTTTTTGTGAAAACCTACTAATGAATAATTAGTATCTGGAAAAAAATGATTGTGGAGGATTAAACTATGAAAGTAATCTAACCAATAAGCATAAAAAATGCTATCATTTAACTTAATGACTTGTTGACCATTACTTTTTAAGTAAACCTTTTGTTCGGCTCCTGCTGTTAAGTATATTCCTTCAATGGTATTTATCCACCACTTATTTTTGTCAATGAGAGCGATTAAAATTTCCGTTTCTTGCTCTTTGGAGAGCTTTGTTGTTCCAGTTTTTTTACTTGTTCTTGTGCTTCTTTCAAGGTGACTGGTAACTGTTTTGACAATATTTCTTTTGCTATTTTTGATCTTTCTTTAAAAGTTAATTTGTGATCCATAATTTGTATTTTATACTAACTAAAGGTATGAAAACTTTCCTATTAATTATAAAACGTTTATAGGTAATCTTTGTTTTATAACTTGATGTAACAATTTTATTGGGAACGATCAAACTTGGCTCAATGTTGGGAAGAAGAAGTATACATTCTTTGACCAACACAATCACCTATGAATCAAACCAAATTTCTAATCAGCATCCTCTTCCTCATTTCCCTCATCAGTATTGCCGCCTGTAATCGAAACATAAACCCTCCCAAAGAAACTCCTAATTCCGCACTTCAAGCTCCTTCCATTCCCAAACAGGTCGAACCATGTGATCCTTTAGCACGTATTTCGACAGCAAATGCTTCGAGTGGGAGCTTTAATATCAAGGTATCCAATAAACCTAAAACTATTTTTAGGGAGTTAATGAACCAATCAACAGATAGTATACAGGCATTACACAAAGGAACTTTGGAGCCTGAAATACAACAATCCATTGTAGAGAAATTGAAGGTATTGGAAGAGATAGACCTATCAAAATTACAGCCTATTATGCCTGTTTCTTTTTGTTCCTACCCATTAGGACATAGCATTTTTGGTATTTCACAGCCAGCAGATTCTATCTTTCATGCGGTATTTAAAACCTTGATTCATTTGGAAGGACCATTCGAAAAAGTGGAGCCTATGAAGCTAGAGGAGATCATCGCAAAGGTGCGAAAAGAAGGGAAAAATGAAGAGGGATATGATGCGCATATTCAAACACATTTTTACTTAGGAGCATTATATAAAGTGCCTAATTTTGAAAATCGCTATTTGTTTAATATGTATGTGGTAGCAGCTTATGACCCTGAATTTCAATGGAATTTAGAAGAACATCGCTTGTTATTGGATTATCATGAAAGTGGTTATTTGAAGGAGTTATTGATGGAGATGAAGGTGGTGGATCGAAAGGTGATTGATGATTGGAAAGATCCGACAGAATTGTATTGGCTGCGATCGACCTATGATGAAGAGAAGGATTATATTCGTTCCTTCAAAATGAGGGAATGGTATTTTGAACCGAAAGACGGAACCTTTAATGATGATGGTGCGAAGATGCGGTTTTATACGAGTGGGTGGAATTATTCAAAGCGATTGAACGATTAGTGTCTGACGGTTGAACGTCCGACGGTTAAACGATAAACGTTCCACCGTTCCATCGTTTCACCGTTCCATCATTTTATCGTAATTTTACTCCATGAAAATAGCAATCATTGGAGGAGGTGCAGCGGGCTTTTTTGCCGCCATTCATGCGAAAATAAATGAGCCACAAGCGGAAGTCGTTTTATTGGAAAAGTCCAAAAAATGCTTGGCAAAAGTGAAGGTGTCAGGAGGGGGAAGGTGCAATGTTACCAATGGCTGTCAAAACATCCGAGAATTGGTAGAAGGCTATCCGAGAGGAGCGAAGGTACTGAAGAAATTGTTTCGTGAATTTGATAATAAAGACACTTGGAAATGGTTTGAATCGAGAGGTGTCGATTTGAAGACAGAGCCAGATAATCGCGTGTTTCCAGTATCAAATAGCTCGCAGACGATTATTGATTGTTTGTGGAACACCGTAAAAAAAGTAGGACTGCGTGTGGAAGTAGGGAAGGGGGTAAAAGCCATTCGACCATTGGAGAATGGAAGGTTACAATTGACCATAAAAGGGGAGGCTGCACCTCGTAAGTTTGATAAGGTGATTGTGGCGACTGGTGGTTCTCCGAAGCTAAGTGGTTTTGATTGGTTGGCAGATTTGGGACATGAAATTGAAACGCCTGTTCCTTCTTTGTTTACCTTCAATATGCCTGCCGAAACTATTCCGCAATTGATGGGAGTCGTTGCCAAACATGTAGGAGTAAACATTCAAGGAACAAAGTTAAAATCGACAGGTGATTTATTGATTACCCATTGGGGTATGAGTGGCCCTGCTATCCTCAAATTATCTGCTCTAGGAGCGCGTATCTTACACGAAAAAAACTACGATTTTAAAGCACAAATAAATTGGGCGAATGTTTCTAATCAGGAAGTATTGCTACAGGACTTGAAAGACTTGGTACAGCAACATCCTAAAAAACAATTACGCAATCTACGTCCTTATCAATTACCTGAACGATTGTGGTTATTTTTATTACAAAGAAGTGATTTGAAAGAATCTAAACCCTGGGGAGAGTTAGGAAAAAAAGGTATCAATAAATTGGTGCAGGTGTTAAGCAATGATGTTTATTTGGTACAGGGAAAAACTACTTTTAAAGAAGAGTTTGTTACCTGTGGAGGAGTGAGTTGGAAATCAGTAGATTCGAAGACGATGCAAAGCAAGGTTTGTCCGAATTTGTATTTCGCAGGCGAAGTGTTAGATGTAGACGGTATTACAGGAGGCTACAACTTTCAAGCTGCTTGGACAACGGGTTTTGTAGCGGGGAAGTTGGGAGGCCTATAAGCTTTTCTCCAATAACTAATTGTTATAATTCTTGTTTGTACTTGTGTAGTCTTATTCATTGTAAACAATTTTTTAAAACTGAGTAATAAAGACTTCATTGATGGTTGCGATAGATATAGTTTCCATGATATTGAAATTAAAAAGTGAAACAATTGATTTACACCTTTATATCGAATGAGTGTGATAGAATTGGACAAACGAAAGGAGAAAATAATAAATTTTAAATGTATAATTAATTGATTGTGAATGTTTAAGGCGCGAAAAATCCCCTCCTTTTGCAAAGGAAGGGAGGACTATTACTGTTAGAAATTCAAAGAGAGTCCAATACCTTTTCTAGAAGGACTCAAAGAAATTATTTTTTAAATGCCTTAATATCATAACTCAATCCCAACATAATCACTCGTCCCAAACGATTCACCCTTGTTTCTTGTACCTGTATACTAGAACCAGATTGTCGTACACTTTCTGTATTATTCAATAAATTATCGACGGTAATAGAAGCCGTAAATAAATCTTTATAAAATGTTTTACCCAAATAAGCATCTACAAAATGAAACGGCTTACCTTGTGCTAGGTTATATCGCAAACTGTAATTGGTTTTAAAAAACCAGGTATCTGTAATTTCATACTTAAAAGAACTCGTTATATGATGATTCAACAGATTGGTATTGAGTTCTTTATTGTTTTCATAGCGCAATAGATCTACATCCAATTGATAATTCAGACTCACACGAATCTTCGTCTTTTTGCCTGTATTCGAAAATTTCCACTTATTGCTAAAATGTCCTAAATGGGTATGACTAGCCACCTCATTTAATAAAAGCGGGCTTTGTTGGTACAAGACATTTCCTTCCCAACCCAGTTTAAACCAAGTATCTTTTATTGAAACATCTTGATGTAAGATATAAAAACCTCCCACATGCCACCGTTCTCCAAAATTTACGGGTTTTGAATAGCGACTCAAAGAGGGCAACACTCGAATATCTTGCACAATGGCTTGATCGGTATAGGAGGCATGGATACCACTCGTAAAAAAGCGTCGATTAAATTGATTGACACTCGTTAGATGCGTATTAAATTGGTGCATATATTCAGGACGCAAATCGGGATTCCCCTCCGAAACATTCAATGGATCAGTATTATCAATGACGGGTTGTATTTCTGTCAATCTAGGAAGGCGAGTACGCGTATCATACTTGAGATTCAAGGACTTTGAATCGGTCAATTGTTGCTTTATCGAAAAGAAAGGAAGCGCGTAGTGATACTGTTGTAATTGATGAGTAGCACTATTCGCAAATTGGTGGTTTAAATGATTATACTGATAAGCAATTTTGGTAGTTATATCCCTATTTTCTTTCGACACTTTAAAAGCAGTACTTAGAGTGCTTTGAGCGAGGTCGCGCTGCGTATCAGTAGACAAATCAGTGTTTAATATATAATCATCTAAATCTTTATCAAAATCCATGAAGTCTTTACCTCGCTTGGTATGTACATATCGTTGACTAGCCGTAATGCCCAAGTATTTTGCTTTTCCAATTGGTTCTGAATAAGTAACAATCGCTTTCGAATCTACGTGTTTCAACGCATCATCTTGTTGTTGAATCGTCTCAGTTTGTTCTAGTAAGTCCTCCGATAAATATGCTGCTTGTGTATTATTTAATTGTGCATTTTCATTATTGAGTCCACTATTATTGAGCAAATCAACCGTCAAAAAACGCCCCTTTTTCTCCATTCGTTGACGATAAGATAACTTACCTTTCCAACTCGGTGCTTTTGTTCGGATATGATTATCATTACTTGTAACAGTATTAGTTAATTGCTCGAAAATCTCCGAATTTGCGGTATTATATTGTTTATTGTTAAATTTGTTAGTCCCTAGTTCTCCTTCCAAATCCAATTCCTTATTGCTTGCCAACTCATGTGAAAGTTTGAAGCCCCCACCGTAATTGCTTGCTAATAAATTTTGAGAAAACAGACTATTGGTCGTAAATGGAGCAGTTGTTGACGAATTTTGGATCAATGACTGACTTTGTTTATTTACATTTGAATAACTACCTCCAAATCTAACATCAACATCTGTTTTGGGGGAAAAACGATAGCTGTAATTAATATTTCCCATTACCTCTGTACTAAGTCCATTTCCTGTAGATGCATTCAGCTGATTTCCTAAGTTTAATTCTTCTTCCAACACTTCATCCTCTAATCTCCCCACTTCCGATAAACGATCATCGGCAGTATAAAAAGTAGAACTAAGGTCATTTCCAAAAAGAATTCCAGATGCACGCGATTTATCATCAAAATAATTACCTACAACCGTCCCCTCATAATGATTATCAGTACCATATTCCCCAGCAACACTTCCAAAAAAACCGCTGTTTTTATCTTTCTTCAATTTCAAATTAATCGCCTTTTTTTCCTGCCCATCATCAATACCTGTAAAGGCTGCCGTCTCCGAAGCCTTATCAAAAACCTGCACCTTCTCCACAATATTAGCGGGTAAATTTTGCGTTGCTACTTTAGGATCTTGTCCAAAAAACTCTCGACCATCTACCAGTACTTTATCCACTTTTTCACCTGCCACCTTTATCGTCCCATCCTCTTCCACATCCACCCCTGGCAATTGGCGCAACAAGTCTTCCACCACGGCACGAGGAGCCGTTTTAAAGGCATCCGCCAAGTATTCCACCGTATCTCCATTCATTACAATCGGGATAAACGAATCTGTAATCGTTACGCCATCCAATAATTGTTGATCAGGAGATAAAATTACATTTCCTAATTCTATATTTGTTTCATCCTCCAAGTTCATAGCTCGCTTAAACGTCCCATACCCAATAAAAGACAATTGAATCGTATAAGCTCCTGCCTCCTTCGTTTTCAATTCAAAATAACCATCAACATCCGTAATGGCATAATGTTCCATCACCGAATCTTTCGCATGTAATAACAAAACCGTTGCACCCACTATAGGAGCCTGAGTCGAATCGAGAGCTGTTCCCGAAATTTTGAACGCGCTCTTTTGAGCATAAGTATTAGAAAAACAAAATAGAATACATAATAAAATGATACTGATTGATAATCTGGCTTTACAGTTTTTCATAGAATTTATTTAGGAAAATAATTATTTATTTAGCTCTTTTTCATTTTTTTGGCGTGCCCCTTCATAGTAGTTGAGTTGTTGGGTGATTGAATTAATGAGTTTACTCCACAACACGACCACCCAACAACTCAACCACTATTCAAGGTCGGGCTATCCGTTTGTAGTTGGCTTGTAGAAAAGGTGTTCGGCTATATTTACTGGCAGTGTCTTCCTTCGTCAGCCCTGCCAGCAAAAGCCTCACTACCTTTCTACTACGCCAAGCTACCACTGCTATCCCTCACGCGGACAATGAGTGAATTAGTGACTGAGCGAATGATTGAATGGCGTTACGCATTTATTTTCATAGATAGACTGTCTAAAAGTCTCCTCCTCGGAGGAGATTTAGAGGTGGGTTTTATATGATGTGCGGGCGCACTCTCGCACCTCCTATCTCCCAATCACTTGTATCTGCACATTCCCATCACTACTTCCATCTCTAAAAGCATCCAAGCGTTTTTCGACAATCTTTTCGAACTCATCCGCATTTACTTTTTTGCCTTTATTAGGAGCTTCTATCTGATCAGAAACTTCTGCCCATTCGATATGAGTAGCAGTAATAGTGCGTCTGGCATTTTCAGGGCCCGATTCGATTTGTAAGACAGCACCTGGTAAGTTGTGGTATTGTTGAGGCCCGATAGGAAGGGGTAATTCAGGACTAAACCAAGCAGTAATAATATCATCTCCTTTTGTTAGTTCTGCTTTAATACAGGTATAGCCCAAAATTTCTTTTTGTGTATCTAGTACTTTCCAGTTCGTAGCTTCAGTCATGTCTTGATTTACTAAAAAACGCTGCCCCATTACATTTTCAGAACGGACTATTTTCGCCTCTTCAAAATTGATAAAGGTGCTACTATTTTCTCCGCCGCCAATACTCATAGTAGTTACATTACTATTCCCACCATTAAATGGATTGGTTTTTTCTTTGGCAGCTCCTTTTACTCTTCGATAAAGACTCTTGTTCTCATCAAAGACTAATTCCATTGTATTCACTTTTTCACTAGGAATACGACCAGCCAAAAATTCCATTCCTTCTGGTAAATCAACTTTTAGCTTTACTACTTCTGTATAAGTAATCGTCCCTTCATTATTGGTACTATTTTGAAAAGTAAATGGTCCTTGAAAAGCTCCTAAGCATAGAAGTAGAATTAAAAACTTGTTCATGATGTTTGATTTTTATTGTGATAAATAAGCTCGATAGTTATTGTTCAGGACAAATCTAAAGCAAAAAAAAGCCCCTCGTGTTAAGTGATTCCTAATGATGGTTAAAGATGGTTAATGATAGAAAGGAAGCTGAATGCAGTATTTAACTTTGGTTAACGTTAACATGTACTATTAATGTAGCGCAAGACTTACTTATTCACTTAATCGCTCATTCACTCAATCATTCATTGTTAACCCACCATTAATTAAGGTTAATTACCGTTAATGGATTTATTTTTGCACAATAAATAGCTTAATTTCCTATCCAAATTAAAACCTATGAATAGTCGGAAAATCAATATGTTGTCCAATATATTAACAGGCTTGAGTCTGTTAGCTTTAGCTATTTGTTTGGTAGCTTGGTTGTTTCAAGAACATAAAAAAGAGAAGAAAGCCATGTATAATCAATTGGCTCTGGGTTATATTGGCATTGTAGTAGAAAATCAATTGGGAATGGGTGATTTTTTGGATTGTTTGCAGATGGTCGATCAACGAGCAGATAGTCTTCGTAGAACAGCAGGTTTAACAGGACATAGAGATTGGGGGGAACCTGTCATTAGTCCTTATCCAGTGCTTACACAAGGCAATAAAGCTGGTGGCTTATTCTTTCCTGATTCAAGCTATTTTGTTTCCAATAAATTGGTCAAGTCAACTCTTAAAAAGACTTATCGTCCTGGACAAAAGGATTCCTTTGAAAGGGCACAAAAGTATGCCTTTAATGCAGAAACAGAGGTTTATGTAAGTTCTAGTCATCAAGAATTCGAGGATTCAACAAGGAAAGATATGCGCATGTATCATATGCGTCCTTTGCCCAAAGAATTCTATGCAGAACTAGATAGTCTACCACAACAAGCACTTTTCAATATATGGCCACAAATCATCGGAGCAATTAAACTTTGGCTATTAATTAGCCTTACCATTTTCCTAATGCGCCGCAATGCTAGAGAACGCCAACTGGCTCTTGAAACTCAGCAACAGTTTATCAGTAATATGACCCACGAACTCAAAACACCAGTAGCTACTATTGGTGTTGCATTAGAAGCCATTCAAGATTTTAATATCTTAGATAATCCCAAAAAAACGGATGAATATTTAAGTATCTCTCGCAAGGAACTAGGGCGTTTATCCAACCTCATTGATCAAGTGTTGCATTTCTCCAAAAACAATAAACAAGAACTGAAAGAAATATACGAACTCCAACCACTACAATTAGATAAGGTATTATTGGACGTTATGGATTCCTTGCAACTAAAATTTGAACAGAAAAAAGCAGTTGTACACAGTCATATTAGTCCTAATTTAGCCATGAAAGGAGATGCTACACACTTAGCCAATCTATTTCGTAACTTACTAGATAATGCCCTAAAGTATAGCGACGAAGGTGTGGAAATTACTTTAGAAGCACACCAAGAAGGAAAGCAAACAATTTGTATCGTTCGTGATAATGGCTGGGGCATTCCAGAAGCGTATCAAAAAAAGATATTTAACCAATTTTTTCGAGTGCCAACAGGTGATCTGCATAATGTGAAAGGTTATGGCTTGGGATTGAGTTATGTGGCTGAAGTGGTGGAAGGACACGGAGGAAAAATCACCGTGAACAGCAAAGAAGGGGAGGGAACGGAGATGAAAGTTATATTTCAGTAGTGGCAATGCCTTGGGCTTGCCCTCGTTTTCAGTCGATAGTCGATAGAAAGTTTATTTTTTGTTTGGAAGTTTGGTTGAAGTCGTTGAAATTTCAGACTATGGACTATGGACTATGGACTATGGACTATGGACTATGGACTATAAAAAAATAAAATATATGTCAAACACAAAAATACTATACGTTGAAGATGAAGCAGCCCTTGCTTATATCGTAAAAGATGCCCTCATTGCTAGAGGCTATGAAGTAGAATTGGTAGAAGATGGGGGAGAGGTAATGAATGCTTGTAAAGCTATGCAACCAGATATTTGTCTACTAGATGTGATGTTACCCAATGTCGATGGCTTTTCATTAGGAACACAACTACGCCAAGAGTATCCACAATTACCCATTATCTTCCTAACCGCCAAGAATCAAACCAACGATGTATTGAAAGGCTTTCGTTCGGGAGGAAACGATTATATTCGTAAGCCTTTTAGTCTAGAAGAACTCATAGTACGAATAGAAAACTTACTGACCCTACAAGGAACTAATCAAAAAGAAAGAGAAGTAAATCAACACATGATCGGAAACTACCATTTTGATCCACAAAAAATGGAGTTGGTATTACAAGGACGCATTAAAAAGTTAACCTATCGAGAAACGGAATTGTTAATGGCCTTTGTAAAGAATAAGAACGAAGTCATTCAAAAAAATGAATTATTGATACAGATATGGGGAGATGATACCATTTCCAATGCCCGCAGCATGGATGTCTATATCACAAAGTTGCGCAATCACTTGGCAGACGACTCCAGTATTCAAATATTGACCTTGAGAGGAGTAGGGTATCGTTTTGTAGTTGGATAATAAAAAATGATTTGAAGGTGTAAGTGAAATGGCTTATTTTTATTAAAATTTATTGTAAATGGCTTCAAATAAACAATTATTAAAGGATCATAAAGCAAAAGAAGTAGGAGTATTTCTACCTATTGAAGAGTATAATGCCTTAATTGATCGAATTGATGAATTAGCAGATATTAATGCTTACTTATCAGCAGAAATTGAAGATAAAGGAGAAAGCATTCCATTTGATAAAGCATTGAAAATGTTTATTACAATTGACCATCGTAAAGATGTATATAAGAAAAAATAAAAATCCCCTCTTTTTAGAGGGGATACAATTAATGTGTTCTGTGTTGTTACGTTTTTTTACTTTAGGATAAAAATCCCCCCCACTCTTTCGAGGGGGGATACAATTAATGTGTTCTGTGTTGTTACGTTTTTTTACTTTAGGATAAAAATCCCCCC
>JAHDHP010000071.1:12101-15914 GCA_020631245.1 Bacteroidota bacterium
CAATTAATGTGTTCTGTGTTGTTACGTTTTTTTACTTTAGGATAAAAATCCCCCCACTCTTTCGAGGGGGGATACAATTAATGTGTTCTGTATTGTTACGTTTTTTTACTTTAGGATAAAAATCCCCCCACTCTTTCGAGGGGGGATACAATTAATGTGTTCTGTATTGTTACGTTTTTTTAACTTCGGATAAAAATCCCCCCGCTCTTTCGAGGGGGGATACAATTAATGTGTTCTGTTTTATTATGTGAAACCTATTTATAGGTTATTAGGTTTATATCTCCTGATTAATGTTATTGTCTTAATTGATTGATAATGAATTTATAAGGAATAATTCAGTTTTACTGTATTTCCCTTTGTTACAATTCAAATATAGCGCACATTTTTCGCTTTTGCAGGGTGAATGTATGAGTGGTATGTATTAAGTAGTAAACGGTATAAATGAGAGAGGGAGTGAAAGAAGGCAAAAAAAACCTCCTTATTCTAAAAGAATAAGGAGGGTAAATTTCTGGGAAACATGAAAATATGCTTTAAATTTTCAATCTATTGTTTCTTTGTTCCCAAAGTTAAATCTCTATACCCATTCAGGGTCAATAATTGCCTCATCAAAAGGAGGAAGTGGCATATCGTCAATGGCGAATCGTGTACGCTCGGTAGAAATAAAAACAATAGTAGTTGATTCACTCACAGCTTCGAATATTACATCATCACCTGGAGTAGGTAAATGGATAATTTCGATCATATCACCTTCCTTTTCTGAAGGTAGATCTGGAGGTGGAGGTGGCTGTTGTGCCATCGCAGTTTGAACTACTAAAGAGAAAAATAACACTTGGAGAACGAAGGCTAAAAATTGGAAACCTCGTTTTTTTCTAGTTAAAGTCATAACTTGAATTTTATGGTTAATAAAAAGGTTAATGGAGTTTTATATCCGTCTGACGAGTTCAAATATACTCCAGCTTTTCATCCTATTCCACTTCAATGTATAAACAGGGTAACTCAGCGCATAAACGAGGAAAATGAATGGATTATTCAATAATTATCTCATCTACAAATAGCCAAGCATCATAGCCGGCTCCTTGTTTCCCTTCTGGAATCTTACCAAAATTTGTTGCTTTTATCTTTACATACTGCGCTTCTTCATAATCTAGTAAGTTTTCAATAAAGGCTACTTTCGTAGTACTACTAATATCTGTTATAGTGCCTTCCAATTTATAATTCTCGCCATCCGTAGAAAGCCAATATTCTATTTTAGAAGGAAGATAGATCCATTGAGTAGGACCATTGAAGAAAAACAAATGGATATACTTTAATTTTTGTACACTACCCAAATCAATCACGGCCTCAAAATCTTCCCCCCACCAGCCTAGCCATTCCGCATCACCATAACGATTCTGGTTTCCAAGAATGCCATTTACCAAAGCCTGTTTACCACCAAAACTATATTTTTCATGTGGAGGAGTAGTCAATTCAATTGCCCTTCCTGCTGCTTTATGGATATACATTTTTACTTCCTGTATATCACCTACTTGCTTGCTTTCTATAAATGGAGCCATTTTTAGGGTCGCATTTTCATAAACAGTAAAAGGGTAGGTATAGGTATTACTCATCATGTTTGGATCAGTTCCATCAAGTGTCATATGTAAGGCAGGAGCATCTGATTCGGTATGCAGAGCTACTTGTACTCCTTTATTATTTGGAGCTTGATTCGTGCTCAGTTTGATCTCGTAGATATGATTGGCGGTATTGATTTCATTATTTTGGAGGCGTATAAGGTGGGTATTTAATCGTGATAAAAAGCTGTTATAATCGCGCTGAGCTGGATCACTCCATAATACTTCCGATAAAGCACTTGCACGCGGATAAGCCATATAAAACAAATGGTCAATTGTAGGAATATACTCCGTCCATAAATTGCACTGCGCTCCCAAGATATGTTTATGGGCTTCTTTGTCCAATTCTTTAGGGATAGGCTCAAAGTGATACACTTTTTTGAGAGGGGTATACCCTCCAATCGCCAAAGGTTCTTCTTTGCCGTCCGATTGGTAATAATCAAAATAACAATGAGACGTAGGCGTCATAATCACATCATGCCCTTGTTCGGCTGCTTCAATGCCTCCCTTTGTACCACGCCACGACATCACCGTTGCATTAGGACTTAATCCACCTTCTAAAATTTCATCCCAACCAATCAACTGCTTTTGATTTTTATTCAAAAAAGCTTCGATTCTCTTAATAAAATAGCTTTGTAATTCCTGTTCATTTTTTAAGCCCTGTTCCTTCATCAATTGTTGACAAAAAGCACTTTTCTTCCAGCGAATTTTAGGGCATTCATCCCCTCCAATATGAATATAAGTACTTGGAAATAATTCAATGACTTCTGTTAGTACATTTTCTAGAAAGGTAAAGGTCGTTTCTGTTGGGCAATACACTTCTTCAAAAATGCCCCATTTGGTAGCGACCTCAAAAGGGCCTTCTGTACAGGCTAGTTCAGGGTAAGCGGCTAGTGCTGCCTGCGAATGTCCAGGCATTTCAATTTCAGGAATCACTTCTATAAAACGCTCCTTCGCATAGGCTACCACTTCCTTTATATCTTCCTGCGTATAATAGCCTCCATAGCGTTTCCCATCAAATTTTTCAGGAGCATCATTCGCATGTCCAATAAGCGTTTCTTTACGGAAAGCTCCAATCTCTGTCAATTTTGGGTACTGTTTGATCTCAATTCGCCAGCCTTGATCTTCGGTCAGGTGCCAATGAAAAGTATTGAATTTATGCATCGCCATCGCATCTAAATACCGCTTTACTTCATCCACACTAAAAAAGTGTCGAGCGACATCCAAATGCATTCCTCGATAGCTAAATCGCGGCTCATCTTTTATTTCTACACATGGAATCACCCAAGAAGTACTATCCATTTGCGATGATTGTTCAAATTCAACAGGAAGTAATTGTCGCAGTGTTTGCCAGCCATAAAAAAGCCCTGCCGCATGAGAGGCATGTATGCTTATTTGTTCTTTACTAACCTTGAGTTCATAACCTTCAGGATTCATCTTACTAGCTGAATCAACGGATAGTACAATTCGATTGGACGCATTTTTATCAGTATCAACAGCCAATTCAAAACCCCGTGCTTGCTGAATAGTTTCATTAAATAATTTGGTTAAAACACGCATGTCAGACACTTCAGGGTCGATCACCCATTTTGTTTGTTTGTTCAATTCAAAATGCCCTTCACCCAAGGTCATTTCTTGTGGTAATGGGATAATAGGAATGGGTTGTTGTATTGCATAATCCCATTCATGTGATCCAAATTGATGTAGCATTTTGTATTTGTGTCGTGGTTGACAATAGAAGGTAAGTAGTAAAAAAAGGCTGACGATTGTATATTTCATGCTAAGTTTGGTTTATTGTTTCTTTTTTGGGCGTGCCCCCATTTTTGCTTTTTTTCAGATACCGCCAGCGTCCTCGCTGGTGGTATCTGAAAAAAAACAAAAATGGGGTCGGGCTATTCGTTTGTAGTTGTTTTACACCCACTAGTTCAGCATAGTTCTAGCGGTGTCTTCCGCTGTCAGCCCCGCTAGTCCTTGCTTCACAAAGTGGTTGTTTCACCAATCTACCACTACTATCCCTCACGCGAAGATTGTGCGAAGTACTAAGTGCAAAGTGCGACGAAAGAGTTGCCGCAAACGTCTTCCCTGGTGTTTTCAATGACATGTTTCAGCTTCTTGTAGGTGCCCTTGATTGGATAGGCGTTCCGCAATCTAAAGATATACATTTTATGCATAAGCCCCGAAGGCGGCGACAGAATTGTAGCCC
>JAHDHP010000428.1 GCA_020631245.1 Bacteroidota bacterium
CCAAAAAGCAAAGAAAGATTGATTTTTTCATCTTTACTAAGAAAGGCATTATACATTTTTGCCTCTTCCACCTGTCCTTTCCACTTTTGAGATAACTCGCTGCCAAGTGCTTCAAATATGTTTAATATGTTAGGCAACATTTGTTGTTGTTTCAGCATATTCGTTACTAATTCTAGCCTTAAGAGGGTACGTTGTCGCATGGTGGCAATACCCCAGCGAAAATCTTCGGTAAATGTTCTTTCTAGATTCCGATAAGTTGACTGTACAAGCCAAAAGGTCATGATGAATGTTTTCTGTTTCATGAAAAAAGTATCATCATTAATGGCTGGTACTTTTTCGCCCAAAATAGCTCTATACTCCTTTTCGGCTTTATCAATGACCGTTTGTGGGATGTCTGAAAAACACCAACAGCTAGGAAATCGGATAGATAAGTATAATCCGTCAATTAATACATTCGCATAAGAAGCTGATTCAAAATCGTAGACTTTCACTATATCATCTACAAGCATACAGTTATCTGGGCAAGGGTCCCAATGCGTCAATCCTAATAAATCTTTGGGCTTGAAAACGGCCTCTAACACTTCTTTTAATTCAGCCTCTATTTCATGAGCTGCAAAATCAATACTTAAATGTTTACTCATTTTTTCAAGGAAATTCTTGTAATTGGTCAGACATTTATCCATTCCCCCCAATTTTTCATAATTTTTTCCTAGCCCTTCTCTAATCTTTAAATAGGCTGTTTCTTTTCCTATTGTTTCCTTGTGAATAGTCGCAAGTGATTTTAACAAACCGATTAATGCTTTTTCGGCTAAATCAGCTTCTCCTTCTAATAAGATTTCATCAAGTTGTTGTCCAGTACCATTCGTATCGACATTGGTCATTCGAAAAGAAGGAGTTTCCTTTTCTCCTTCACAAAAACGCGGTACATATTCGTCCAACTCGGGAATTTGATTCATAAATTGAATACTCCCATAATCATTTAATACTTGCGCTTTCAACCAATCCCTTTGAGGATCATCTTCTGCTACATCAGATTTAAATGACTTCGCATAATAAGTCGTGTCATTTTCATCTTTCAATACTTTTACGGTGGACCTTGATCGTTCCATGGTCTCTACGACCTTAAAAATAATTTCTTTTTCCATTGATTTGTGTTTACTATTTATAATAATTTTTACTCATACTTTTATTCTTCTTTCGATCATTTTTATTGTATTTCCGCCCTCCTTTTCCATTTGCTTTTTTCAAATTCTTTAGAGCCTTTCTTTTAAATCGAACCGCTTCTCGTTCTAGCTTTAAGAAATTTTCGTAAGCATCAAGATCGAGTTCGTCTTCTATTATGGCATGGATAATCGCGCATCCAACCTCATGTATATGTGTACAATCATTGAATTTGCATTGCTTTGTAAGGGCAGTAATTTGATCAAAAGTGCTTTCTAATCCACTCTCAGCATCAGCAATACCTACCATTCTCATTCCAGGATTATCAATGATAATTCCGCCACTTTCTAACACATGTAGTTCTCGATGACTAGTGACATGTTTTCCTCGACTTAGGTAAGCATTTATTGCTCCTGTGCTCATCACCGCTTTTCCCATTAGCGAATTGGTAAGTGTTGACTTCCCTACTCCCGATGATCCCAGCAAACAGTAGGTTTTACCTTCCTGCATATAGGTTCTTAATTCTTCGATACCTGCTTGGGTCTCATTGCTTATACAAACAATGGGCTCCTCTTTTACACGCTCCCGTAATTCGGTTACAATAGCCTGTAATTGCTCTTCATCAATCAAGTCAATCTTATTTAGAATGATAATCGATGGGATATTAGCCGCATTGCAAATGGTTAAGTATCGCTCTATTCGATTGAGGTTATAATCTCGATCTACCGCCTGTATAATGAAACCATAATCAATATTAGTTCCAATAACTTGCTTTTCTCCTCCCATTCTCTGTTTAGTATACTCTCTTACGACAATAGATTGACGCGGATAAATGGCATGTATCAATGCCTTATCTTCATCGTATACATTGATTGCTACCCAATCTCCAACCGCTGGAAAATCAAGTCTATTTTTAGCTACGAAAATTAGTTTACCGAGCAACGTTGCTTCCACTTCTCCATTTACTGTTTTTACTTGGTATCTGCCTTTGTGTTCTGAAATTACTCTTCCGACCTCTAAGGCTTCCCATTTTTGTTCTTTTCGATAAGTTTCCAAATTAGGGTGGAAACCTAGTTTTTTTAATGTTGAATTATTTGTCAATTCTGTCATTTATTTGTTTTATGATTGTTTATTTTTTTATACTTCGGGCGTGCCCCCTTTTTTCTTTTTTGCCTGATGTTCATGCGAGAACGCATGAACGGGCAAAAAACAAAAAAGGGGTCGGGCTATCCGCTTGTAGTTGCCTCTTAGAAAAGGGGTTCAGCCAATACTTCAGTGTGTCTTCCTTAACGTCAGCCACCCTTCAGTAGGCTTCTCTGCCTTTCTACTTCGCCAAGCTATCGCTACTATCCCTCACGCAA
>JAHDHP010000072.1 GCA_020631245.1 Bacteroidota bacterium
CGGATAGCCTGACCTGTAATAGTGGTTGAGTGGTTGAGTAATTGAGTGGTTGGGTGATTGAATTGTTGAGTTAACTTCATAATAGCACAAAACCCAACCGCTCAACCACTATGAAAGGGCACGCCCATCAAATCACAAGAAACAATTAATATTTGAGAACAAATGTATTTATAAGAACAAATCAACAAGATTATATCTACTTGGATAATATAAAGGGGAATATCAGTAACGTGAACGTAACTGACTTCCCCTACTCCTTCATACATCCTTTAATTAAAAGTAAAAATCACTTTGTTAAAAGCGACTACTTTGTTTTGTATGATGTAAATGTAGGTTATTTATGGGCGCGAAAGAAGTACAATAAAGGGGCTTTATCATACAGCAGCTTGTTTGGGGACTTTAAGCACAAGCTCATAAACTATTGATTATCAACAAAAAGCTATAGAACTACGAAGCTAACTTATCATAAATCGTCTATTTCTAACGATAGATTTATCAGCATTTTTTTACAGAATTAGTGCTTGTGTCAATTGAATAAAGTTCGGAACGGATAGTTCTTCGGCTCGTTTATGAAAAATATCGGTTGGAAGTTCATCTAGGTTAAATGCTAAGCCTTTTAGTGCGTTGGATAATTTTTTGCGTCGCTGACTGAATGCTTGTTTGACCACTTTTCGATAATTTGATTCATTTACTTGTCCTTGATAATCGTAGTGGCGATGCATTCGAATAACACCTGATTGGACTTTGGGTGGCGGGTCGAAACTGTGAGGAGGTACAGTAAAAAGATATTCTACTTTGTAATGCAATTGGATGAGCACACTAGTAACGCCATATATTTTACTTCCTGGTACGGCTGCTACTCTTTCTGCAACTTCTTTTTGAAACATGCCCACCATTTGTGGAATTTGGTCTTTGTGTGCTAAAATTTTAAAGAGTATTTGAGAGGAAATATTGTAGGGGAAATTGCCAATAACAACGAAGTCATCTTTAAATAATTGGTCAAAAGGCATTTTGAGCACATCTCCCTCTAGGATATGCTCTTTTAGTTGGGGGTGTTTTTTCATCAAAAGAGCAGGTAAGCGCCGATCTAATTCTACCAAAAACAGCTCTGTTTGTTGGCGTTTCAATAGATGTTTTGTCAGCACCCCTTCTCCTGGCCCTACCTCCACAACTATTTGGTTTTCTTCCTTTTTCATATCCTTTTCTTCTCTTTGTAGACTGGCTACAATTTGCCAAGCGACTTCTTCATCAATTAAAAAATGTTGCCCTAATGATTTTTTCTTTTTCATATTGTTATGTTGTATGCGCAAATTAAGGTATCTCTAGCGATAATAACCTATAAAGTCTAAAGTTTTGCGTACTTTTGTGCTTTTGAAATTGAGAGTCCCTTTTATATTCATTCATTCTTTTTCATTCATAATCCATCCATTTCATGAAAATTCAGTTGATTGCACAAGCTACAGACACCCACTCTCGAGTGTTTATTATCGACGATAGCTCCGATTGGAATACCCTTCCATTAAGTGACCAGCATATTAGCTATATTGGCAAATGTGTTGACCAAAAACAACATTTAATTACTTTCAATGAATTTGGTATTATCACGATCATTCTCTTTCTTTCCAAAGAAGAGGAGTACTATCAAACAACTGAAAAATGTCGTCAGCAAGGAATGTCCGTTATTGGCACACTGAATCAACATCAAATAGAGGAGGTTGTTATTCACAACCTTAGCAATTTATCGACTGCCAGTGTTTTATTGGCTGAAGGAATGAGTTTGGGTGCGTATCAATTTTTGAAGTATAAGCAAGATGCGGACAAACAACGACATCCACTTCAAACTATTTCCATTTTAGAAGCTGATCCTGCGGCTAATAAAGTGATGGAATTACAGACATTAGTGGAAGCGGTTTATATAGCTCGTGACTTAGTAAATGAGCCGTTAAGTTTTTTGACAGCTCCACAACTGAGTAAAGAAATTGCTAAGTGTTCGGAGAAAGCAGGTTTTCAACACACTGTTTTTGACAAAAAGCGAATTGAGGAAGAAAAGATGGGTGGCTTATTGGCGGTTAATAAAGGTAGTGTAGATCCTCCTACTTTCAATATCTTGGAATGGAAGCCTGAAAATGCGGTGAATGACCAACCTATTGTATTGGTTGGAAAAGGAATTGTATATGATACGGGTGGTTTGAGTTTGAAATCGACGGCTAATAGTATGGATCATATGAAGTGTGATATGGGTGGTGCTGCGGCTGTAACAGGGGCCTTATATGCGGTTGCTAAAAACAAATTACCTTTATATGTAGTGGGTCTAGTACCTGCTACTGATAATCGCCCAGGAGGAAATGCCTATGCGCCTGGTGATGTGATAACGATGCGAAGTGGCCATACAGTAGAGGTATTGAACACAGATGCTGAAGGGCGTATGATTTTGGCAGATGGCTTGGATTATGCAAAGTCTTATAATCCGAGTTTGGTGATTGATATAGCCACGCTTACAGGTGGTGCATTAATGACCATTGCTCAAGAAGGAATGCTTTTATTTAGTAAAGCAAGTAAAGAAGATACACAAATGATTAGTGATGTGAGCTTTCAGGTATTTGAACGCTTGTGGGAAATGCCCTTATGGAATGAATTTAGTGATAAGTTAAAATCAGGGGTAGCAGATTTTAAAAATATAGGAGGGCGTCAGGCAAGCTCTATTACTGCTGCCAAGTTCCTCCAAAACTTTACAGACTTTCCTTGGATGCATATTGATATGGCGTCGATGGGTTGGATGTATCAAGGTCAGGGATACCGATTAAAGCAAGGATCAGGTGCTGGTGTACGCTTGTTTTATCATTTCCTAACTGCCAAATTAAATGACTATTTAAACAGTAGTGATACTGGACAGACATCAGGTATTAAAATTACCGAAACGATCTAAACGATTGTAGCTCTACCTATTGATTGATTTTCATCAACTATGAACATAAACGACGAACAAAAACCTCCTCCATCGGAACAACCAGTGGAAAAAATAACGAAAGTGCCTCCAGTTAGAAGAGAGAAACTTCGTGTTGGTATTACTATGGGTGATATCAATGGTATTGGAGTAGAAGTGATTATCAAAACGTTGCGTGACAATCGCATTATTGATGCTTGCACACCTATTATTTATGGTTCTTCTAGAGTTGTTTCTTATCATCGCAAAGTATTAAAAGCGGAAAGCTTTACCTATAATATCATTGGTGATGTTGACCGTTGTAAATCCAATACTTGCAATATCCTCAATTGTTGGACAGAAGAGTTATCTGTCTCTATTGGACGTCCTAATAAAGATTCGGGTATTTTTGTATTTCGTGCTTTAGAAGCGGCAGCTTATGACCTACAAAATGGCAAAATCGATGTACTGATAACCGCTCCTGTCAACAAAGAACAACTCAACTCTATTGATACGCCTTTTCAAGGACATACCGAGTTTTTAGCAGATAAATTTGGAGGTAAGAGCTTGATGTTTATGGTGAGTGATAATATGCGGGTAGGATTGGTGACAAACCATGTGCCTGTAAATAAGGTTGCAGAGACCATAAACAAAGAGCTGATCATCAATAAGCTAGAACTCATGGACCAGTCTTTACGTGCTGATTTTGGCATTGACCGCCCTCAAATTGCCGTACTAGGACTTAATCCTCATGCGGGTGATAATGGCTTGATTGGCAAAGAAGAACAGGAAATTATTGTGCCTGCTATTGAGGCTTTTCGCAATGACAATAAATTAGTATTTGGCCCTTATCCAGCAGATGGTTTTTTTGGCAATGGAATGCAACAAAAATTTGACGGTGTTTTAGCCATGTACCACGATCAAGGACTGATTCCTTTCAAGGCATTGAGCTTTGGTAGTGGCGTCAACTTCACAGCAGGATTGCCCATTGTTCGCACTTCTCCCGATCATGGAACGGCTTATGGCATTGCAGGTAAAAACCAAGCTTCTCCCGATTCTTTCCGTAAGGCTTTATTTACCGCTATTGATATTTACAAACAGCGTATTCGCTACGCCGAAATGACAGCCAATCCACTTGAAAAGGGGCTTTCTTCTAAGATAGAAGACAACCATCGAGATTATCGACGAAATTAAAATTTACTTTTTAAAGATCACACCAAACCCAACCATTCAAGTTGAGGTGCCTTCACATAAAAAAGGATAGAAAAATAATGTGCCGCTGCTCCTCCTATTACAAATAAATGCCAAATAGCATGATTGTATGGGATATTATCGTTACTATAAAAATAAGTACCGACCAAATAACTAGCTCCTCCTACTAGTAATAATACGATTCCTCCTAGGGCAACAGAAGCAATAATGGGCTTGATAAAGAATACGGCTAGACTGCCTATAAAAATGTATATCACCAAATCGAGGTATTTATACTTATCCATCTGATGGCGAATTAGAATTTTAAAAATCATTCCTGCTAGGGCAAAGCCCCAAACAAGTACTAACATCCACAAACCTAAACCCTCTCGTAAATTACCCATAATAAAAGGCGTATAACTCCCTGCAATCATCAAATAAATAGCTGCGTGATCTACTACTCGCAAACGTCTTTTCCAGATTGTTGTCTTCACCCAATGATAACTAGTAGATGCTATAAAGACAGCCAACATGCATAAACCAAAAATAATGAAGCCAGTTAGGAGTAAACCATCTTTCGAAGCTACTCCGCCCTCTATCAAATAATATAATCCAAAAATACTTACGATTGCAGCCACCCCATGTGTGAGATAATTTAATCGTTCCTCCATACGTGTATAATTCATAATATTCTTATCCTTATTGATTGATAATCAACTACCTATTGTTATCTAATTCATGGGTTCTCAAGGCGTCTTAAGTTCCTGTTTTTCAATGACTTTTACAAAAAAAGAAGCATTTATTTACAGGTATTATTTCACCTACACCTGCTAATACCTAGTACACACATCATTTTATCTTTTTTTTCCCAATAAAAATCACTACCTTTGCAGCCTGTTTTGTAACAATTTAAATCTTAGTTCCTTGAATCCTTTATTGGAAGAATTGGCTGGTGGACGTCTTAAAGAATTTACCATTATCTTCTCTGGCTTAAGTGAGGGGATACACGATTTTACCTTTACGCTAGAAGATGATTTTTTCAAAGAGTTTCCCAACTCTCCTATTGAAAAAGGAAAGGTAGATGTAGAACTTGCGTTCGAGAAAAAAAGACGCATGTTGGTACTAAACTTAGAACTAGCTGGACAAGTAAATATAGAATGTGATCGTTGTCTTCAGCCACTCAATCTTCCAGTAGCTACACAGTACAAATTGATGATCAAACTGTCGGCATCACAACCTTCGCCACAGGATGTCAAAGAAGATATAATTTATATCGCTCCCGAAAGTAGTCATCTCAATGTAGCACATCCTATATACGAAACCCTTATTTTGGGTCTACCTCTTAGCAAAACCTGCGAGATGGATATAGGAGGCGAACAAGCTTGTGATCCTAAAATAATGGCAATTATTGAGGGAGAAGTACAGGAAGAAGAAACGAACAAAACAGAAGAAGAGACTCCTATTGATCCACGATGGGCAGCTCTAAAAAAACTAAAAGATAAATAATTATTAATAGAGGTGATTGTTGTAAACAACATGATCCAATAAAATTTTAAACAATGGCACATCCGAAGCGGAAAATATCCAAGACAAGAAGAAATAAGCGTCGCACACACTACAAAGCACAAATGCCAAATGTAACTAACTGTCCTAACTGTAAAGCTCCTATTTTATGGCATCACGTATGTGATTCTTGTGGGCAATATCGCGGACAACAAGTAATACAAAAAAATATTGATTTCTAAATAAACTTAGCGATCCTATTCTCTAAGAATCTGCTTATTTATTCTCCTAGGAATGATGATAAAATAAGTTTACATTTTTTGGGTAGATTATTTTTGTACCTAGCAAGGCAGAAAACGTAGACATAGCAACAAAAGCTATGACGAGGCTTTCTAACAAAGCTAGAAGCAAAAAGAAACAGTCAAAAATAAAATTTATTTAAACCTCATTCCTTAGATAGAGTAAGCAGATTTTTTGCTTTTACCATTTCTAAAAAATCACCGCCAATAATGGCAAATCCACAAGCTGCAATCACTGCTATAGCGGGATATGTACCCGATTATGTACTTAGTAATAAGGAGCTAGAGCGCATGGTGGATACTAGTGATGAATGGATTCAAAGCCGTACAGGAATCAAAGAAAGACGCATCTTAAAAGGGGCAGGAAAAGGCACTTCCGATATGGGAGCCATTGCAGTCCAGCAATTGTTAGACAAAGCATCTCTCCAAACCAAAGATATTGATCTACTAATTTGTGCAACCGTCACACCAGATCACCCTTTTCCTTCTACTGCCAATATTATCTGCGACAAAGTAGGCATCCGCAATATTGGAAGCTTTGATGTTAGTGCCGCTTGTTCAGGTTTTATCTATGCACTTACAGTCGCCTGTCAATTTATACAAGCAGGAACCGCCAAACGGGTCATCGTGGTAGGAGCCGACAAAATGTCTTCCATCATCAATTATAACGATCGATCTACTTGTGTCTTATTCGGAGATGGTGCAGGAGCAGTATTGCTAGAAGCATCAAACAATGGTCTAGGAATTGTAGATAGTATCTTAAAAAGCGACGGTGCAGGCAAGCAATACTTACACCAAAAAGCAGGAGGTTCTGTTCAACCAGCGACAGTAGCAAGCGTAGAAGCCGAAGAACACTTTGTTTACCAAGATGGGCGCAATGTGTTTAAGTTTGCTGTAAAAGGCATGGAAGAAATAACCAAAGAAATCATGGATAAAAACCAATTGACCACTGAACAAATCAATTGGTTCGTACCGCATCAAGCCAATACACGCATCATTACAATGGTTGCCAAACGATTAGGCTTCTCTGCTGAACAACTCATGCTCAATATTCAAAAATACGGCAATACCACTGCCGCTACTATCCCTCTCTGCCTCTGGCAATGGGAAAACCAACTAAAAAAAGAAGATAAACTCATTCTAACCGCCTTTGGTGGTGGATTCACTTGGGGAGCCATTTATCTTAAATGGGCTTACTAAAAAAACAAGTAACCTACACAGCATCCCCACACTTTATAATTTTAAATACATTATTCAATGGCTACTACTGCAGATTTTAGAAATGGCTTTTGCATGGACATCAAAGGAGCTTTATGGACTATCATCGAATTCCAACATGTAAAGCCTGGTAAAGGCCCAGCATTCGTCCGTACTAAATTGAGAAATTTACAAACGGGAAAAATCGTTGATAATACCTTCTCTGCTGGACATAAAGTACAAGAAGTTCGTATCGAAAGAAGAACCTATCAATATCTATATAAAGATGACATGGGGTACAACTTTATGAATGCTAAGACATACGATCAAGTATCTATTCAAAAAGAACTCATCAATGCACCTCAGTTTCTTCTAGAAGGGCAAAATGTTGAAATCATGTTTCACGCAGAAAAAGAACTACCTTTATCTTGCGATTTACCCGCATTTGTCATCCAAGAAATCACCTATACCGAACAAGGAGTTCGTGGAGATACAGCAACCAACGTAACCAAACCAGCAACAGTAGAATCAGGTGCAAATGTCAATGTGCCTTTATTTATCAATCAAGGAGATAAAATCAAAATTGATACGCGTACTGGTGCTTATAGTGAGCGTGTAAAGAAGTAATTTTCTGGGCGTGCCCAAGCTGCAATACTACCACCCGCCCGTTCATGCGTCTTCGCATGAACAAAACGGATGGTAGTACTACAGCTTGGTCGGGCTTTCGGCTAATATGTGGCTACTCGCACACTGTTCGGCATTACACAGCACTTGTCTTCGCTCAACCCGCTCAGCCTTCGTCCTGTGTTGCCTCACTAGTATGCTCCTCACGCCCCATTCCGCCTCTATCCCTCACGCAAAACAATGACTGAATGACTGGATGAGCGAATGACTGAATAAGCGTAACGCTACAATCACTCATTCACTAACTCACTCATTCACTCATTCACTCATTGAATAAGCGTATATATCAAGTTTACACTTCCCGTAGCACTTTACCCAATAAATAGCCTATCTTTCCCAAAAAGTAGATTATGACCTTTGAACAAATTCAACAACTCATCCAACTAGTCAATGAATTGGAACTTAGCGAGTTCAGATTGGAGCAAGAAGGAATTAAAATGAATATTCGGACTAAGCACTACACCAAAGTAGTCAATCAAGCTCCCGTTTCCTCTCCACTCATGATGCCAGTTCAACAAGGAATGACCCCACCCGTTCAGCCCGTCGATAGCCCGCCTCCAGTTAATAATGCAACAGCAGTAAGCCCTTCTGATGCAGCACCCGCTCCACCCAGTAGTCAAACACAACAAAAAGTCATCAAATCTCCTATGATTGGAACCTTCTATCGTTGTCCAGGCCCCGACAAACCAGCCTATGTCAAAATTGGAGATACCATCAATAAAGGAGATGTGGTTTGTATTATTGAAGCGATGAAATTATTCAACGAAATTGAAGCAGATATGAGCGGGCGTATCACCGAAATTCTTATTGATGACAATAGCCCCGTAGAATACGATCAACCATTGTTTGTGATAGAACCTGCTTAATAATGTGCGACGTACTATGTGCGACGTGCGAAGAAAAAAGCACCTCGCACCTCGCACTTCGCACCTCGCACAACCAGAAAAAACCATGTTCAAAAAAATCCTAATCGCCAATCGAGGAGAAATTGCCCTGCGCGTCATTCGCACCTGTAAGGAAATGGGCATTAAAACAGTAGCCGTCTATTCTACTGCCGATAAAGAAAGCCTCCACGTTCGATTTGCAGATGAAGCCGTTTGTATTGGACCACCTGCCAGTACCGACTCCTACCTCAAAATACCCAATATCATAGCCGCTGCCGAAATTACCAATACCGATGCTATCCACCCAGGCTATGGTTTCTTGTCCGAAAATGCCGACTTTGCCGAAACTTGTGCCGATCACGACATTAAGTTTATCGGCCCAACGGCTGAGATGATCCGTAAAATGGGTGATAAAATAACCGCCAAAAAAACGATGATCGAAGCGGGTGTCCCTGTTATTCCTGGCTCTGAGGGTCTATTAGCAAATGTAGAAGAAGGTAAAAAACTCGCCAAAGAAATAGGCTATCCTGTTATTATTAAGGCTACTGCTGGAGGAGGCGGAAAAGGAATGCGGATTATTTGGTCAGATAAAGAATTTCAAGAAAACTGGGATAGTGCCCGCCAAGAAGCCAAAGCTGCCTTCGCCAATGATGGCATCTACATGGAAAAATTTATTGAAGAACCACGACATATAGAAGTACAAATCGTTGGCGACCAATACGGACAAGTGACCCATATGTCGGAGCGTGATTGTAGTATCCAACGTCGCCACCAAAAACTAGTCGAAGAGGCTCCCTCGCCTTTTATTGATGATAAAGTACGTAAAAAACTAGGTGATGCAGCTATCAAAGCCGCCAAAGCTATTAATTATGAAGGACTAGGTACCGTCGAATTTCTAGTAGACAAGTACAAGAAGTTCTACTTTATGGAAATGAATACTCGTATCCAAGTAGAACATCCTGTCACTGAAGAAGTGACCAATTTCGACCTCCTCAAAGAGCAAATCAAAATTGCTGCTGCTGTACCTATTACAGGCAAAAAACACCTACCTGTTGGTCATGCCATCGAATGCCGTATCAATGCCGAAGATGCGATGAATAACTTCCGCCCCTCTCCTGGTAAAATCCTAGAACTCCACACTTCTAAAGGTTATGGTGTTCGAGTAGATACCCACATTTTTGCGGGTTACACCGTTCCTCCTTACTACGATTCACTACTTGCCAAAATCATTGTCAAAGCTCCTACCCGCGATGAGGCTATTGCTAAGATGCAACGCGCTTTAGATGAGTTTATCATTTCAGGTGTTAAAACAACCATTCCTTTTCATAAGAAATTGATGCAAGATGAGGATTTTCGGGCGGGTAATTTTACGACTGCTTTCTTGGATGATTTTGATTGGACGTAGGAAGACGAGGTGCGAGGTGCGAGGTGCGAGGTGCGAGGTGCGATTAAGCAAATTTCGAAGGTATCGGCGAAACTTCCAAATAAAAACTAAAATTCTATCGACTATCGACTGATTGCTATGGACTAACTGATTTTTTCACACAAAAGACCCTCTCCGTAAAGCTTCATCTGGATCATACCAAACAGCATCAATAAAATGTTGAATTTCTTTTGTAAAATTGATAATTACTTCGTCTGAAATAGGGAAGTTTTTATGTTGAGCCTTTACTTCTGCATAAATATTTCTCTTTTTAAAAGGCAGTCTTTTAGTTTTTCTTATTAGGAATACATTATCAATATCAGTAAGTCTAACATCCTCTGGTTTCATATCTAGATATTCTACCAAAGCGTAATATTTCGAGATTGGACAACCTTGTTTTAATCTTGTAGCAGTTCCTGCACATTCATAGTTTTATCATAATTCACTTTACACTCAGCTGCCAATGCAGCCAAGAATAACTTACCCTTAGTAGTTTTTGTAGATGAGAAACTTGCTTCAGATGAAAACTGGTAATAAATAGTCCTTCCAAGAGTAAAATCCTGATCTTTGTTTTTTATTACAACTTCTGGTTTTTCATTTAGACTTTGTACACTAGAGGGTCTAAATGATAATGACATAAAAGCTGTGTGTGGTCCTTTATCTAGTTCAAAATCAGGTAGATTATTTAATATATCTGGATGAACTAAATGAATTAGAAACTCTTCCATTATGCTGTTATCTAATTTAAGCTGCCCTTTTTGTCGCTTTAGAAAAGCAGAACCTTTTTGTGCAATAAGCTCAACTTCAATTAGATCTTTATACTCATTAAGTAAAGCAACCATTTCTTTGACCCTATCATCTCCTTTACTTTTAAGTGTTTGTGTAGCTTTAATCCAAAGCTCATAATTTTTAAGAGCTTCTTCTAACAATCCTTTATCATCAACTGCTTTAGGATTATTGATTGCAGCTATTAATTTGTCTTTATGAGGAGTCATTATTGACGAATTATTTGTGAAGAATTAAACAAGGGAGAAGACATTACATTATCAATTTTAAGTAGTGCATTATCAATATCTTGCTTAATATCTCCTTCTGAATTTTGTAGGGCTTTATTCAAGTGATTTTTAGCTATAATTCTTGCTCTTCGTTCACTTTCTATATCTAGAGATTTTTTTTGAGCAATAATAATATCTTCTTTTATAGTTTTTCCAAATTTATTAGAAAACGTTCTTTCTTCTACTTGAACTATTTCAATTCCACTAAGTCCATCTATCAATTCTTTTACTATTTGCCCATTATAAAAAGGTGTTTTTCTAACATTGGATTCCCTTCCAACAACTAAAATCATAGTGCCATTTAGCTTTAGTGATTTCCCAAAACTTTCAAGTGCTTCTTCCATATCAAGACAATATTCGATTACTGTTTTAAACCTATTACCTCGGTTTTTACGATTAGCACCGAATTCAGAATGAGCAACTTTTAGAATCTCAAACCCAAATGTTTCTACAATTGCTCTATAATTTTGATGGTAATTAAATACATTTATATAGGGTGGACTTGTTATGATTAAATCCACCTCCTCTTTTAAAGATTGATATGTAATTCTTGAGTCTTCTAAATTAGCTTTAATGATAGCTTCCGAATAAGGTAAGCCATACAATCCTTTCTTAATATAATTATATGACTTTGCAAGGGACTCTTTTAACTTTAATTTTTTATGTTTTTCAGCCAAGAAAAGTAAATTAAGAAGAAGTACTTTTTCTGATTTAGAGTTTAAATTAGAGGAAAGGTCTTTGCAAAAGTCAATCAAATTAGAATAACTAGCTCTATACGATGAATCTTGTGTGAATAAATCTTGGCCATTTAATTTTGCTGTTTCATCTTGAAATTTTTCCCCAAATGAGCTTAATATTTTTGATCTTTCCTCTATTGTTTTATTACAAAAAGTATAGAACTGCGACATTGCATAAGCGGCAGGATTAATTTCATATCCAAATCCTTTCATTCCTTTTCTTGCAGCTTCCAATAAGACGGTTCCACTTCCTGAAAAAGGATCTAATACAGTTTGTCCTTTTTCTCCAAAAGACTCAAGAAGATACTCAACAAATTCGGGCGTGAATTGTCCTCTCCAGTTAAATAGATTAGCTCGTTTCTTCACTAAGACATCTAATTTATTCTGTGAGAATATCATATTTTTATTACTCTTTATCATGTAAGTAAGATATAAATTTTTGAGGAGTTTTCGATTTCTTTCTCAAAAGACAATATTTCTCTACAATTGCACTCGTTCCAAACTCCAATCCCACAACTGCTTCGCTAGTCCTTCGTCATAAGACAAATCCGACGACTTTTTGGCTTTACATTCATAATAATACAAACCCGTTTTCCCTTCCACTAATGGGCTATGGGCTAGGTAGATAATCGTAGTAGCTCCTTCTTCGGGGCTGATACCTTTTTTACGAAGTAATCGAGCGGCTTCCCAAGCCACTTTTTCCTTTCCTGTCAAATAACGCCCTCCAAAACCTGTTTCTACACCACCGGGATGCAAGGCATTTACTGCAATCGAACTTTCCTCTCCTAACTTCCTTACTAATTCATAGGTAAACAATACATTACACAATTTCGTGCGTCGATACATTTTATCGGCTCGGTAGCCTTTTTTCATATAGGGATCATCAAAATCTAGGGTGGCTTTGTAGTGCATATCAGACGAGACATTGATAATTCGTGCAGAAGGAGCTATTTTTAATAAGGGGAGTAACTCTAAGGTGAGGGCAAAATGTCCGAGATGGTTGACTGCAAACTGGGTTTCGAAACCATCTTCGGTTAGTTCTAATTTTGGATACATTAAGCCTGCATTATTGACCAATACATCTATTTGTGCATAGTCTCTTAAAATTTGATTGGCAGCTTTTTTTACAGAGGTCATGGAGGCTAAGTCAATCACTACCGTATGAATGATAGCTCCTATTGCTTCTTCCTGTATTTCGGTACGTACTTGCTCCATCTTTGATAAGTTGCGCCCTAGTAGCACGATGATATGTCCGAGTTTGGCAAGTGCGAAAGCGGCAGCTTTACCAATGCCTGCTGTTGCTCCAGTAATGAGTATTGTTTTCATTATAAGTGATTTGTACCAGTAAATATAGGATTTGTGTATTGAAAGTCAGCTGTAATGTACTGATCTTTGTGAAAAATCAATTATTCCAAAATAAAAAAACAATCTCATGAAATGTATGTATTCTTTCGTTCTTTTCTTCCTTTTGCTTGGTTTCACTTCCTGTCAAAAAGAAGAAGCTATTGATGAAGCTATTGCTCCAGAAGCCCTTATTGGAAATTGGGAAACCCATGAAATTATTGTCAATGGTGATCCTAATAGTGAAACTAGTACTTGGCTAACGAATAATAAATATTGGAGCATGAGTATACAAGAGGAAAACCAATTTTATTATCGTAATTATATATCAGGTACTTGGTCTGTTGAAGGAAGACAATTGGTCTTTACTAATGAATGGAGTCCCTCACAGCGTTTTACCATTTTAGATATTAGCGAAACAAGTTTAACCCTTCAAATACAACTAACTGAAGGCGAATATTGTTGTGGATTTGATGAATTTGAATCAGATGAAGTGTTAACAATTGTGGAGTATTTTGTACGGAACTAAAATAACTTATCAATCTCCGTTTTCAACATCTTTTTATTATCCACCTTCGTTTTTTGAATCGCCTCATCGCTTCCATCTTCTGGAATACGCGCTCCAAACTTCACACTCTTTACGATCTTATTTTCATCAATGATATAAGTGGTGGAAAAAGGAAATAACTGCCTAAAATTACCCACTTTTACCTTGTCTAATCCATTAGCATCTGGTTTTTCAGTAGAGGGTGCAATAAGAATAGGTTTGAACGTTCTACCTTTGCGTTTTTGTCCCTTCAGGACATGGACGTTTCGGGCTTATTTTATTTGCTTGAGGCGATGCCTCAAGTTAAAGACAATGTCCCTTTGGGACAAATAGTTTACTTATTAAAATAGGCGCGTAACGCCATTCAGTCATCCACTCATTGTATCGCGTGAGGGATAGTAGTGGTAGCTTGGTGAAATGGCTGCTTTTGTGAAGCAAGGACTAGCGGGGCTGACAGCGGAAGACACCGCTAGGACTATGCTGAACTAGCAGCTATGAGGCAACTACAAACGGATAGCCCGACCTGGAACAGGGCTTGAGGGAATGAGGGCTTGGGTGATTGGGTTGCGTTACGCGCTCATCAAATCAAGCCCACATTTCTCGAAAGACCTGTGGAAGGGCACGCCCAAAGATTCTAAAAAGAAGAAAACTTAATCCCTCTGTACTTCAATCCTTCAATTAGGTACGCCCAAAATATACTTTTTAGTCATCCCTTTCAACTACTTTGCCCAATTTATAATATTGGCTGCTATCTTTGGCATCATAATGATTGCCATTCAATGCCTTATATCCTCGTTCTATTCTAAATGTTTGTGGGTCGGCATCTGTGACTATCTGTGTTTCGTAAAATACCTGGTCTTGGTCTTTGCTGTAATGATAGTCTAGTACTTTAATCGTTTGTAAGTCTGCACCTTCTATTTTTTCATCTTCCCAAAATACAAATTGGTCATCTTTGGCAACGGATAATTTTATGTGTTTAAATGTACTCGATTCCATTCCTTCAATGATTTTTCCATCGAAAAATACATATTGATCGTCGCGAGTATATCGAATAGTAAGGTACTCAAAAGTGGCAGGATTGGCCTTTTCTATCACCTTTCTTCTGTGATAAACTTGCCTTTTATCGGTTGCATACTCGTTATCTATTTTCATAGTTTTAAAAGTACTAGCGTCTGAGTTTTCTAGCAGATAACTATTATAAAAAGCGTGAGTGGCATCCTTAGAATAGTGTTCATTGATAACTTCAAAGGTATTGGGATCTGCTCCTTTTATCACAAAATTATTGTATAACACTTTGTCTTTATCCTTAAAATAAGGTTTGCCTAAATACTGAGCTGTTGCACCATCCAAATCCTTCAAAATACTTGCTCCAATATAAAAGTGATTTTTATCTCTAGCCATATTATCGTATCCTTCTAATGCCTCAAAGGTGGCAGGATCGGCTCCTACTACTTGTATTTTTATAGAACTTGAAAGTAATTGAGGTTGATAATAATAGACCTTATTCCAGCTTACTTTGTAGCCCCTATAACCTATTTTACTCCAAAAACTAAGTATCCAAAAAACCAAGCCTAATATAACAATAACAAATATACCTAGTAGTATTTTTAAAAACCCACTCATAAAAAAACAAATTTAACAATAACAAATATTCCTAATAGCATTTTTAAAAACCCACTCATAAAAAAACAAATTTAAAAATCACCAATAAATACTATTCGAACACATTTTACTCTTCACTTTCCTCTATTTCAATTATTTCTCCATCATCATAATAATGATTTTTATCTTTTGCATCGTATTTTCGACCATAACTTCCATCTT
>JAHDHP010000073.1 GCA_020631245.1 Bacteroidota bacterium
CGTTCCATCGTTTCACCGTAAATCAATCAGCCGCCATACGTACTATACGTGGTTGGAACTTTCCAATTACTTCCACTAAATCCGATTGACTAGCAATGACCTGATTAATATCCTTGTAGGCCATAGGAGCCTCATCAATTCCACCGCCAATTAATGTTACCTCACTTTTTTTAAGGAGGTCGCGCACTTGTTTCTTAGTGAAATTTTCTTTTGCCTTTCGACGAGAAAATTGGCGACCTGCTCCATGTGAAGCAGAATTTAAGGACGTAAAGTCTCCCTTACCGCGCACAATAAAGCCTGGGGCAGTCATAGAGCCTGGAATGATCCCTAGTACACCTTTACCCGCAGGTGTTGCTCCCTTACGGTGAACAATCACTTCTGTCCCATCTTCTAGTAGTTCTTTCCAAGCAAAGTTATGGTGGTTTTCGACCATTGCCATCGGCTTTTCACCTAGTGCCTTACTCAAGCGTCGGTGGATATGGTGGTGACAAGCAGAAGCATAATCACCTGCTAAATTCATAGCAATCCAATATTCCATACCTGCTTCTGTATTCAAATCCAACCAAGCCAAATGCTTCGCTTCTTTTGGAAGCTTACATTTTTCCATCGCAATTTTGGTATAGTGGTTAGCAATACGCGCCCCAAGTCCGCGAGAACCTGAATGAGACAAGATAGCGATATAATCACCCACTGGAATATCCCACTCATTATCTGGATCAAGGACACTCACCACCCCAAATTCAACGAAGTGGTTTCCGCCACCTGAAGAACCAATTTGCTTGAAGGCAGTATCTTTTAATCCACGTACAAAGCCAATTTCTTGGAAGGCTTCGTTTTCAAAGATAGGATCATCCATTGGGTCAGCAACACCTTGACCTGCACCAAAAGCAGTATTGGCCATAAGCATTTTTTTCAAAGCTGCATGATGCCCTTTGATATAGGAAGGCTTCATATTGTACATCGTCAAGCACATTCGACAACCTATATCAACTCCTACACCATATGGAATAACCGCGTTTTCAGTGGCTAATACACCACCAATAGGCAATCCATATCCCTGGTGGGCGTCTGGCATTAAGGCTCCACCTACTGCCACGGGTAGTTTCATGGCAACATCCATTTGGTCAATGGCGTTTTGACCAATATGTTGCTTCCCATAAATACGGTAGTCAAGTGCTTGTTTGTTCAAGTTGATGACTTCCATTTCCTTTACTTTCTCAGCCGCCGTTACCAATTCTTTGGCAATGACATCTACATACTGTGTTTCTAAGAAGGCTTGTGGATTCTCTAGTATTTCTGTCAAAAGTTGCATCTTGTTTTGACGACTCATTTTTTTGAAATGCTTCGCCATCACGTTGACCGTAATACCGATCACACGTCCTTCTGTATATCCGATTTTAATCAGATCTTTTCCTCGTAATTTTGACTTAGACATGGTAATATATTGAGTGATTGAGTGGTTGAGTGGTTGAGTGATTGATGCGTAACGCTCATTCACTCATTCGCGCACTCACTCATTCACTAATTGTTTCGCGCAAGGGATAGTAGCGGTAGCTTGCCGTAGAGACGTTGCTCGCAACGTCTGTACAGAAAGGTAGTGACGCTTCTGCTGGCAGGGCTGACGGAGGAAGACACTGCTAGCAGATATAGCGGAACACCTTTTCTGCAAGGCAACTACAAGCGGATAGCCCGACCTGTAAGGATGCGCCCAGAATAATAATTGGTGATTGAGTGAATAGAAGTGAATGATGTATAATGCTTATTCACTAAGTCGCTCATTGTTCCGTTCCGAATAGTGTACAAAATTACCAGCTAAATAGTTTCCATTTACTTACATAAATGTCGGATGGGGCCTAAATCAGAGCTACGGATGCTGATACCTATTTTAGGATTGACAGTTCCTTGTAACTCTTCTGTTGGTTCGAATAAAAGTGTTAAAGAAATTTCTTGATCACTTTTTAGTTCAAAAGAGGATGATTTCGTTTTGTCCCATTCCATTATTTTAACATCTCTAGTGCTTGCAATTATTTTACTGCCTTCATAATAATATATTTCTAAAAAGGTCGATTCGTTGAGGATAATACTAGGAGCATAGGAGTGAGAAATTGTTAGGGGGAGTTCACGATAGCGAAGTATATTGTGTGTAATAGTATCTGCAAATTGCAGGCAAATGTTGGGGTAAATCCTTAGATTTTGATACTGCTTTCCGTAGTGTTTTTGAGGATCATCGAAGTCGAGTAAAGCAAATCCTTCGATAGGATGGGTAGATACCATAAAGACGGTATCTTTGTGTAAAAGGTGGTCATAATTCCAGTGGTCATATTGGTTTTTGCGCCAATAAATATTATTGAGTGAATGGGATACTTCTTGGGTATAAAAAGAGTATCGAGCCGCTTTATCATAGGAGTTGACAAATACAACAGGGCTTTCTTTAGCTGCTTGTTGAATACCTGTTGCCCAAGCCTTGCCTCTAAAAAAATGATTGTGAAGCACTCGATTGGGGATGACTTCTACTAGCAAAAATACACGCATTAAGAGCGATAATCCAATAAAAAAGGCAGCGGTATAATAGAGGGGTTTGCGGATACTTGGAGTGTTTCTTAACCACTTGACAGCCAGCAAAAGAAGAGGTAAACAAAGTACTAAAGTCCAGTGTGATTGGGTTTTGCCTTTGAAACTCATTAAGAAGAAAAATGCCCAAATGCCTATCAGCATAAACCTACAGGCTCGATAGAATAATTGAACATGTTCAGGTGCGTTTTCTGTAATGTTTTCCTTTTTTGTAGCTCGCTTTTTCAAGCCATAAAAAACAATAAAGGGTAAGAAAAGAAGCACTTGATGTAGGAGGTAGTTGCTTGTAAAAGAGAAGCGATACGTCTCTGAATGTCGCTCGGAAAGATGATATACTAATGAGGGATAATCGTGGCTATATTGCCAGTATAAATGAGGCATAAAGAGTAAGAATGCAATAACGGCGGCTATATAAGTACTTGGTTTTCGAAGTAGATGGAGATTGGAAAGTCCTACGAAAAAGAGGACTAGAATACCATGATATTTGCTGTATAACAAGCCTGCTGCCAAAATGCCTAAAGCGATACTTGTGAGCCAGGTGACTTGGCGAAGGTGGTAGTAATAGACGAGTAGAAATAGACTGCCAAAAAAGAGGAGGGGATTGTCGGGGGTGGCGATAAAACAGTAGACTTGGTAGAGTAAACAACAAGCAAATAGAGATAAAAAATCTAAATGGAGGGGGGCTTGTTTGGGAGATAAGGACTCATGCAGTACCTTTGTGAGGTGATACAAAATGGCGATACTTGCAGTACTAGCTAATACGGGGAACAAACGTACTCCTAGTGTGTTAGGAAATATAGTGTAACCCATTTTGATCCATAGTGCTAACATGGGCGGGTGGTCGAAATACCCCCAATCCAAATTGTTGCCATACATCCAATAGTAACACTCATCGCCCGATATATTTACCAAACCTGCTGTTAGTAAATTGATCAGGCAGATAATGCCTAGTAGGAGTAAAAAGGAAGGCGCGGAAAATCGCTTTGAAAACATAAGTGGGTTTCAGTAGGGGAGTGCTTCAGTTGTTGGTTGTGTAGCTCAAATTTAACATAAATAATCACTAATATAAATAACACCACATGAAATACCTAAATTACTTATTCCTAGTACTCAGCATCGCTTTATTTACAGCCTGTGGAGGTAGCGACAAAGTCAATAGTATGGCAGAAGAAGGAGCGGTAGAAATAAAAGTGCCTACTGCCGATTTGGCAATGATCAAAGACCCCATTTGCCAAATGCCCATGAAAAATGTACCGATTACTGATACGGTTCAAATCAATGGAAAAGTGTATCCATTTTGTGCCAAAAAATGCAAGGAAATTTTCAATAAAGATCGCAGTAAATATGTAGTGAACTAAGAGAGGAGTAAATCCAATTTTTTCCGAATCCATTTCATGTACATACTATCTGGTTTTCCTACAATTTCTTGCTGTAAGGTTTTGATATATCGTTCATTACCCAAGCGAATGCGCGTCAGTTGTCGAATATGTTTTAGATATCCCATGTACAAGTTGCGATGTACCACCGAAGCCAATTTGTTTCTTCGTAAAAAAGCACCAAAGGTATCGAAGGTATTATGTAGGGGAACCAGCTCATCCAACTCATAATAACACATAATTATCAGCAACTTGGAGTCGGCATGATAATACGGATTCGTAAATTCTACTTGGTTGATTAAGGAAAGTGTATCAGTGTATTTATCTTGGTAAAATCGTAGGTGTGCGAGGTTAAACGTATACGCATTTTCGCGATTGGGAGTTTGTAAATAAGACTGATACGTTTCAATAAAATGAGCGGCATATTCCAATTCATTCAACTTCAAACTAAGTGTCGTAATATTCTTGTAATCACTCTCCGCCAATTCACCCGAATGAAGCATAATTTGCTTATCCAGAAGTAGTTTGTAGAGATTAAACAAATGCCGAAAATAAGGCTCATTTCCTCTATTCATTTGTCGCACACAATAATTAGAAGCAAACGTATACATACTATTTAGCTCTGCTAATTTAAAATGTGATTCATATTGCAGCAGCAACTCAAGTAGTTTGTGAAAGTGTGCTTCTTCTTCGAATTCGGTGAGGTTTTTAAAAATTTGATAGTAGATACGAATAGCAGGCTCCTCCATATGTAGGCTCTCAGGTAATTCTTTTTCAATAGCGTCTAACAAAAAGCGATAGTTTTGTTCCTCTTGGTTGGTGGAATATACATAGGTGTAATTAATCACCTCACAAACAAAATGCAACTTATGCACCAAATACAAGTTATCCAATTCTTGAATAATTTCTTGTGTATGTTTTAAATATTCAAGCGGAGCATGAAATCCAGCCTCTAATTTTAAGTCCTCTAAAACATAATTTTGCAAATAAAAATCCCTTCCTCTGATATTTTGCTTTCTCCATTTCGTCTGTATTTGTTTATATGTTTGCTGGAAATATTTCGAGAGTTTACGTTTTGCATAAGCCCGTGCTAAAAAAAAACGTTTCTCCTGCTGGTATTCTTGGTAAGCAATAAACTCTTCCAAAATCTTTGTCAAATCAGACATCAAGTATCGAAGGCGTTGTTCTTCGTAAACACTATTAGGGAAAAGTAATAGATATAATTGTTGTCGCTCTAAGGATGGCGTGTCAAAAGAAGGGTGAAAACTAACTAATATTTCATATAATTGAATTACCTGTTCATTACGATTATACAAAGGAGTTGCAATAAACTGTGAACACTGACGCAGTTCTTTTTTACTAAAAGTTTTCAACAATATAACGGGCTTGCTTTTAAACATATGAACTAGGCTAATTGATAAATGCCTTTCAGGTTGTATAAGTGAAGATAATATAAAAATAGAATAATTTTGTATTTTTTTGATAGTTTCTCGCTTGTTGAAAGATTAGTTTGTTGGTAGTCAGTGTTTTATGTTGTTTGTGTCTTGATGTGGAGCGTTTTTTTGTTGTGATATTTTTAGGTTTTTGTATTCTTTTGACTTATTAAATTTCCGTTACTTTACAGTATATATTTCATTCATCTTCCAAAAAAGCGATTATGAAAAACTTATTTACCATTTGTATTGTGTTCACTGTAGGAATCTTATTAATGTCTACTTCTACTGCTGATGCACAAAAGTTTCCAAATAATAACAAAAACACGATTGTAGACAATATCCATATCCTACATATCAATAATCACCATAGTGATATAGAGACGTTTGATTTCCGATCTGCAAAAGATGACTATAACAATATTGGAGATGATCCGTATGCTAATACGTATGACATAGAACTAGAAGAAGATCAAGAAATTCGTCATAATAACATTTCAAATAATAATGTAGGACACAATAACAATACGAGTTATAGTTCCTTTTTAGATGGTAATACACTCGCTCAAAATGGTTTCCAGACCTTCCCAAATCCAGTTCAAACCACCCTCAAGGTGAGTTTACCTACTGGTGATCCAACCGACATTACTTTCTACAACTTGATAGGACAGCTAGTCCACGAAAGCCACAATGAAGGCACTTTCAGCGAATCTATTGATGTAAGCGAACTTCCTGCAGGTGTTTATTTTCTGCAAATCAAATACAATGGAAAAACCGAAACCAAGAAGGTCCAAAAAATAAATTAACCCAATCACCCAGTCACCCAATCACCCAATCATCAACAACTGGGCGTGCCGTGTATAAAAAAAGCGCAATAACCTATGGTTACTGCGCTTTTTTTATACACGTCGGGCTATCCGTTTGTAGTTGTCTTGTAGAAAATATAGTCGGCTATATCGCCTAGCAGTGTCTTCCGCTGTCAGCCCTGCTAGGCGAAGCCTCCTTATATTTCTACTTCGCCAAGCTACCACTACTATCCCTCACGCGGAAGCCATCGCTGAATAGCAATTAATCTATATTAACTTGTATATTAAAATAGGAATAGTTAAGTTAGTTCTTTAAAACAAAGAACATGAAATTACCATATCGAAAAAGGTAAAATGGCAAAAGTGTATTTTATATATAAGTAGTAACTTGCCTAAAAAACCTCCACTTATTACGCAACTATCGCCTGCTTATTGGCGTTATGATTGATAGACCAACAAAAAAAGAACAATCCATTCATGAATAAATGGCTACTCATTGGGGTATTTTTTATTACCTGTCTACTATTTTCTCAAAATAGTTTTGGGCAAGGTGATCCTAAACTGGTGCAAGTAACAGGAATGGTACTCGCAGAAGATAGCATTTCTCCAGTAATTCATGCAAATATCTATACCCCTGATAAAAGTAATGGTACAACCACCAATTTGAATGGCTACTTTACAATGGTAGCAGCAGTAGGCGATACGGTCGAGTTCTCAGCCATAGGATATGTAACTGCTGCCCTCATTGTACCCAAGGATCTCCCTTCAGATAGCTATTCCTTGATTCATTATATGCATACCGATACACTACTTTTACCTGAAGCAGTTATTTATCCATGGCCTACCAAAATCGAATTTAAAACCGCTTTTCTAGAATTAGAATTACCCGATGACGATATCAAACGGGCACAGCGCAACCTCGAAGCACAAAAGATTCGGGAAATGCAGCAGATATTAGCCTATGATGGAAATGAAAACTTTGATAATTATATGCGCGATTATTCGCGCAGTCTGTACTCAAAAGGACAAATTCCTTATCAACCTATCTTCAATGTCTTTTCATGGGTTGAATTTTTTAAGGCACTAAAAGAAGGGAAATTCAAGAATAAAAACAAGTATATCAACAAACCGCGCAACGGTAGATAATTTTTTTTCTGTATTTCTAGTTCCGTGAACAATTTTGGCAGAATATATGTATATTTGTTAGTGCTCACACAGGCAATGATTACGTTTGTTGAACCTAACATTTTTAATATTGGTGTTAGCTCATTTCAACTAGAGCGGGCCTCAGTCCTTCGGGATCTCTTCTATACTTATCGGGAAGAGCAAGGGGATTATCGAAATGTTATGGCGGCTCCATTCCTGTCTGTAGAGGTTTCAATCAGACACCTTATTCGTTGCCCGCTGTGAGCCATTTAACATCCAAGAAAATAAAAAAAGGAGTTCCAATTTTGGAACTCCTTTTTTTAGTTACTTATTTCTCCTGCGAAACAGGAAGTCTTACCACAAAACAAGCCCCCCGCCATTCACTCTCCCTTACCGCAATTGTTCCTTTGTGTAAGTCTACAATTTTCTTGCAAATAGCCAGTCCAATACCTGAACCTTTAAAGGTGGCTTCGGTATGTAGACGGGTAAATATCTGAAAGATTTTATCCCTGTTTTCTGGAGCAATTCCTATCCCATTATCCGAAATAGCTATTTCTACCAAATCACCTTTGAGGCGGGTACTTATTTTTACACGAGGTTGTTGTTCTTTATCTACAAATTTAATAGCGTTGCCCACCAAATTGGAAAATAGCTGTAATAATAAGCTTGTCTGCCCTTGAATACTGAAACCATTTGTTTGATAATCTACCTGTGCTTGTCGCTCTTGAATAGCGTGATTTCGATCCCTCAAAATATCTTCAAACAAGTCGTTCAATGATACCGTTTCTATTTCCAGTGTTGTTTGAGAAACACTTCCTAAATCAGCAAGATCATTGAGCAGGGTCATCATTTTATTACTATTACCAGAAATAAAACCCATTAACTGTTTTTCTTTATCGTCTAGTTTGTGATCTAGTTTGCGTTGTAAAATATCAGAAAAGCCTTTCAATGTTTGCAATGGAGCTTTTAACTCATGGGAAGCCAAATGTGTATAGCTTTCTAGTTGCAAGTTGCTTTCTATATATGCCTCCAGTTGCTTATTTTTATCTCTCAAAATCTGCTGTTGTTTCATCATATCAACCGTCGCATTTTCAAGGGCTTTCTTTGCTTTTTGTAAGGTGTTAAAATAGTAGTAACACGATAAGAAAACAATTAAATTGAGAACGATAACATTGATATTTTCTGCAATAAACTGAGAATTAAAACCTTGTAAGGGCAGGAGAGCTTTGTAAATAATCAGTATTTGTAGGAAAATAAAATAGAAAAGGTAGAAGAATAATACTTTCCGCTGTTGAAAAAGAATAAAACAGGCGAGCATAGCGGCAGGAAAAAATAGTAAAATGGCTTTATAATCACTTTCCATTACCACAAACATAAAGGTATTGAGCGTAGTCAATGATAATATGTTGGTATGGAAGGATAGTTTTTTGTAGTCGTAAATATAGAATAATAGAGACAAAGATATGATAACAAAAAAAGTAATGGACGAATAAAGCTCTGATATATTGGTGTTGAAAAATTGAACGAAAATAGAACTAGTACTAGTAATCAACCCAATAATCAATATTCGAAAATATAAACGTTCAACGGAATTGGTAACCAGATTAGTAGAAATCTTAGGAATCCCTATATTCTTGTCAATATGTTTTAGTAAAAAATCCACTATAATAATGGATCAAAAAGTAGTCCAAACGAATGATACGAATAAGAAAAATGAAAAATGTGTTATTGGGAGGGTTGTTCCGTCACCCAATCACCCAATCATCCCGTCACCCAATCATCAACTAATACCCTCCTAACCATTTTCTTACAAACCATTCAATAGCTAAGAAGCCCAATAGGAAGCCAAATAACCACTTTAGATTAATGATAGGCTTCGTTTTAAAACTAGAATATTGAATAGGAGTAAATTCAGGATTGTTTTTGATCGAATCAACAATAGAACTCACATTGGAAGGATAGGCGACGTGTCCGCCATATTTGTCACTAAGATTGTAAAGCATTCGATGATTGGCAGTTGTTTGCATACTTTCTAACTCAATAGGCGCAATACTAAAACGTCCTTCAGCCGTATAGTCTTTTCCATTGAGTGTCGTGTTAGCTTTCCAAGTATAAGCCCCAACAGGGAAAGAAGTAGGTGGGACATTAAGTTCGTAGGCATTTTCTGTTTTGGTAAACGCCTTGGGGAAGGCTTTGCCTGACTTATCGTATATATTCATGTTTACCTCTGGCCCATTTATCAACTCATAACTTTCATTGTATAGCTCAGCATCAAAGCGGATGGTCTCATTTTCACCATACAAGGTTTTAGGAGTATTCACCCTAAATTTACGCTTGTCATTCTTGACCGATAAATACTGCACTACTTTAGAAACCATCTCATCAAAAGCGAGGTGATTTTTGTAGGCCTTGAAGTTGTATAATCGCCATCGCCATAAGCCTTCAGCTAGGAAGATAGCATTCTTATCACTAGTCGCTTGTTCAATAACCAAGAGCGGGTAAGAAGTCGCTACGTTGCCCACTTTTTGAGTCAACAAAGTTTGAGTAGTAGGGGAGGCAGCCATATCGCCAAAAGGAGCCATTAAAGGTGGTAGGCTTTCAAGGGTTTTAATCACATTCTTTTCGATATTGAAAAGCGTAAATTTCTCTACACCTTGACATTTTACATCATTCGTAACTCCAGGGTTAGAACCATTGATTTTGACCAATGATTGCAACTGATTCAAATTGGGAATAGAGGTTTGTGAACTAACAATAAACCAAGTAGGGATTTTACTCTTCTTCAACTCATTAATAACGTCATCTGCTGTATTATTTTGAGCAGGCAAGCCATGTAAAATCGCTATGTCATACTCTTTCGTACTTCCCTTGAAATCATTGATAAAAGCCGTTTTTGTTTCGTAATTTTTATTTTCCGAAAGTGATTGCCGTATAGCTGACATATCAGGGTGTGGACTAGCTCCTAAAAGTAATATCTTTTGCCGCGTATCCAATACCTCTATAAAGATAGTTTGTCGGTTATTTTGAGTGGTTATCTCATCCTTAATACGGTTGAGAGTAACAGTATACTGGTTGATACCAGGTTTAGATGCACTCAAGATAAACTCCTCTGAATGTACAAAATCATTGTCTTTAATACTTACCGCACGACTGGTAATTTTGTTGTCCGTACCATTACCCGCATAAATATTAATCGAGGTACTTTGACCCTTACTATTCTTGGCAGACAGGTCAACTCTAATCGTAAACTTATCACCTAGATAGGCAATATTATTATGAAGTACTTTGTCTAGTACTAAGTCTCTTTTAGGGGTTGTATCACCAATAGCCACTGAGTAAATAGGCACATCTAAGCGAGCCACCGAGTAGATAGGGTTACTTCCTTCATTATAAATACCATCAGTAGCTAATACAATAGCTGCTAGATTTTGATTCGCATAAATATTTCCCAAATCGTCGAGACTTTGGGAAATATTAGTCAACTTTTTATCGTAATCGAATTTAAAACCTTTGTCGAGTTTGTCTCCGAAGTGATACGTTTCCACCCGAAATTTTTCCGATAAACCATCATTGATGTTTTTTAGTGCATCAGAGAGTTGACTCGAATCACCCCGTTCAAAACTCAACCGCACCGATTCGGTATTGTCTTGTAAGATGACAATACTGCGTTGTACTACATCCACCACTCGCGTTTTGATGAGAGGTGCAAGTAATAGCAAGGCAATGGCAGTAATGGCTAAAAAACGAAGGATGGAAATAGGAAATAGGAGCCATCGCTGGCGTCGCGAGGCTTCTTTGAAGGTCTTATCTTTAAAATAAAGTAAAAAAGCCCCTATAAGACCTGCTAATACACAGAGACCTATAAACCATATTGGAAATTGTTCAAGAGTAATAGTCGAGTCCAAGGGAATGAAGTTCTGTTAATAATTAATGAATACGAATTAAACGTACTAAAATCTTGCCTAATTACAAGGATATAAGTACAGATGAAGTTATTTATTCTTCTTTACTAATCATTACAAAAAAGACAACGGTACTGTTCAACGTATAAAAAGAAGAAAAGTACCGTTATAATAAAAAAGAAATAGCAAAATAGATCGAAAATTTACGAAACTTTTACTGCTTCTAATGCTTTTAACATCGTTTCACCGATAATTGCAGGTGATTCTACTACATGGATGCCACATTCACGCATAATTTCCATTTTTGCAGCAGCCGTATCTTCTTTACCACCTACAATAGCTCCAGCATGTCCCATTCGACGACCTTTAGGAGCTGTTTGACCAGCGATAAAACCGACAACTGGCTTGGTAGCGTTTTCTTTAATCCAATGAGCAGCTTCTGCTTCCATACTACCACCGATTTCACCAATCATAATGATTCCTTCTGTATCAGGGTCTTCCATTAACAATTGAACAGCTTCTTTAGTTGTTGTACCAATTACTGGATCACCACCAATACCAATACAAGTAGATTGTCCTAAGCCCGCTTTGGTTACTTGATCTACTGCTTCGTAAGTCAAGGTTCCAGAACGAGAAACAATCCCAATCGTTCCTGGATTGTGAATAAAACCAGGCATAATACCTACTTTAGCTTCTCCTGGTGTAATAACACCTGGACAGTTAGGACCTACTAATCGACAGTTGCCCTTACGCACTACAAAATCTTTGGCAATGACCATATCCTGTGCTGGAATTCCCTCCGAAATACAAATGATGACAGCAATACCTGCATCAGCAGCTTCCATAATGGCATCTGCTGCAAAACGAGGAGGTACAAAAATAATAGAAACATCTGCTCCTGTTTTTGCTACTGCTTCCGCTACTGTATTAAAGACAGGACGATCGAGATGTGTTTGTCCACCTTTGCCAGGAGTTACGCCACCTACAACGTTGGTTCCGTATTCTATCATTTGTCCAGCGTGAAAGGTGCCTTCTTTTCCTGTAAAGCCTTGAACAATTATCTTTGAATCTTTGCCTACTAGAACAGCCATAGTTATATGTTGATTATTTGATCAAAAAAAATAAAATCGAGTGCAAAAGTACAATCTAAATTGTAGAAATAATAATTATTTATTGACATTACGTCGTTTGTTATTTCTTTTTACGTAATCGATAGCTATTGTATTTGGCAAACTTTTGAATCATTTTTCGCTTATAAGTGCTTTTTTCAGCATTAGCTTGTACATCCTTGATGTACTGGCGGTTGAGTTTGTATTGGGCATGGAGGAGGGTATCAGGCGAAAAGCGACTAAATTGATTATCCATATAGTTCTCGTTCTTATTAACGAGTTCAATGCCTCTAGAGAGCATTCCTTTTTCAGTGACACTAATTGCATCGCGAGTCGTTTGGTTGGCTTCAAAAAGAACGATATTATTGTGGATCACACTGTCTTTTTGAAGTGGAATAGTATGTTCATGCGTATCACTAGGTATAGCGGTATTTTCATAGGAAAACGATGCTTGTAAATCGGAAATAGGAGAGCTTGCTTTGGAAGTAGAAGGAGGAAGCAAAAAGCGAATAAGTACCGCTTGTGTTTCATTGGCTATCACATCGTTAAAAGGAATAAGAAGTTGATTTTTTTGAAGGCTATCTTGTAAATAGGGATACCCAAATACATGAGAGAGTACTAGAGTTTCATTTGGATATTCGACTTCGAGTAATAAACGTCGTGCCACAACAGATTGTAAACCACTAAGTTCTTGTAAAAACACTTCTGGTACTTTGGTCGCTTTGTGAATGAAATAGTAATTTCCCCCTCCATAATCAGCGAGTGCCTCCATCAGATCTTCATCAAAGTCGGCTCCTAGCCCAAAGGTAGACAGCGTAATTTGCTGGTTTTGATTGAGGTATTGCACGGTATCTTGTAGTCGTTGTTGATCGGTAATACCTTTATTGGCGTACCCGTCAGACATCAGCATAATATGATTCACATAACTATCATCATAAGTAGAGCTTACTTGCGTAAAACCTTCTAGCATCCCACCACTAAGATTAGTCGCCCCTTTCACCCCAATCATATCCACCAGTTTTTTGAGTTTGCGCTTTTGTTTAGCACTGCCTGAGTAGCTAACGATTTGCACATCTTGATCGTAAGTGATAATCGAAATTTGATCCTCATTACTCAAATTGTCAATCACAAATTTTGCTGCCTCTTTTGCATAATCCATCTTTGCACCCGACATAGAACCACTTCGGTCGAGTACCATAGAAATATTCAAAGGAACATCTTGGTGTTGGCTTGTCTTTTCTCCAGCCTTGGCTTCTAAGTAAAGGTAGACATAAGCACTGTCACTATCTTCACTTATAGGAATAGGGGCACTGATTTGGGCATTGAATTGAAGGGGGCTTTGGGCAAATAAGGAGCTGCTGAGAAAGAGAAGTAGGATAATTGTGCGAAGTGCGATGTGCGACGTGCGAGGAAATTCCCCTCCTCGGAGGGGCAAGGGGTGGGTTATTTTTGTGCGATGTACACTGTGCGATGTGCGAGGAAACTCCCCTCCTGGGAGAGGGTGGGGGTGGGTTTTAGTAGAGCGATGAAGGATGTATGGCATATCAGTCGAATTTATATGAGGTTGATTTTTTTTCAGCATGGAAGCGTAACGCCTATCCAATCATTCAGTCATCCCATCATCCAATCATCGTCCGCGTGAGGGATAGAGGCGGAATGGGGCGTAAGGAGCATAGGACTGAGCTAGGGAGTGCCGCAGGCTGAGCGGTCTGAGCGAAGACAAGGGACGACCATAGCGAAGCCTGTGCGAGTAGCCACATATTAGCCGAAAGCCCGACCCGAAGGGGCACGCCCAAAATAAAATACGTATCTTTGAGCATCAACTAAATTACTAAAAAAATGAAACGATCAATAGTTTATCTCCTGTTAATTTTTGCTTTTGTGTTAACTGCTCATAGTCATGCCATTGCACAAAAAGCAATTGTAAAGGCAAATGTAGCTGGTTTGTTGAGTAACCAATATGGAGGCGCAGCAGAAATAGTTGTGGGTAAACAATTGACAGTGGGAGCTGCAGTTGGATATAAAAATCGAAATAGAGATTTTGGCTTTGGAGATGCGACCACCAATGAAAAAGGAATTGTCTTAATCCCAGAAGTTAGGTATTATATAGGTAATAACTTCGAAAAGGCTCCTCGTGGTATTTATATCGGTGGAAATTATACCTACGAACGCTTGGATGTGGTCATTGATGGAGGACCAACGGATACCTTAAATACTTTTAGTACTACCGGACAGGTGGTCAATTCTGGAATTGGGGTGGTAGCAGGTTATCAGTTGATTTTACTAGATCGAATTTCACTAGATTTTAATATTAGTCCTTATTATAATGCAGCGAATATTACAGGCGATTTAGAAGCAAAGCCAGAAGAGTTTTATCCGACCGATACAGGCTTTAAATTGAACCGTATTGGTATTTTAATTGGGGTGGCTTTTTAATTTGTTGTAAAAAAAAGCAAAATCAGCGGGAAAAATAGCAGGTTCATAAGTTCTACTTATAAAGAGAACTATGAAATCATTAAATCCTATTCGCGAAGAACTGCTCTATTATGTGTGGCAGTACCGCCTTTATCCGCTCCACGATTTGCAAACAACAACAGGAGAATCCTTACAAATTATACATACAGGACAACGCAATTTGCACGATGGTCCCGATTTTTTTAATGCCCGGATTCGTATTGAAGATACGATTTGGGCAGGTAATGTAGAAATGCATGTACGGGCATCGGATTGGGAAAAACATGGACATCAAAAAGATGTCAACTACGATAATGTGATTTTACATGTGGTCTATGAAGCGGATGAGGAAATTACAACCACCAAAGGAGTACTTATTCTAGCTTTCGAATTAAAAAACCTGATACCGCCTACTTTACTACGCAAGTATCAGCAATTACAAGAAAATCAAACTTGGGTTCCTTGCGAAAAGCAAATCCATAAAGTAGAAGCGTTTCACATCCAACAAACCCTCGAAAAAATGTTGGTAGAACGCTTAGAAGAAAAGTCTGAACCTATTCTTG
>JAHDHP010000074.1 GCA_020631245.1 Bacteroidota bacterium
CCCGTTCCCCCATTCAATCATTATTCCCCAGGATAATACACCCGCACCGCATGCTCCTCCACCACCTTCCGATCAAGCGACATCGGCTTCAATTTTTTATTCACAAAAAGCTCCATCTGATCCGTATAATGCGGACTATCAGGGCGATTAGAAGCCCCATAACAATTAATCGTCTCAATATTACTAACCTGCCCATCCTTATAAGTCGCCAACAAAATATAAGACTCACCCATAAAACTCTGATACGTTCCATCCTTGTACGCCTCCGTATACATTGTCGTAAGCACATCAGGTAAACCCCAAATCCCAAAAGACTGATCCCCACGCACATGCACCTGCAATTTTCCCAATGGAATATCAATCGTACCAAAATGCTTTAGTAAATGTTTTTTAGCAAAGCGAAGCGCATCCGCATACACCTTCTCCGAAGGATTATTCCGCTTATCTATCGTTCCATCTTTCAAGAGTTTTTGGAGAATAAACTGAATGGCTAAAGACATAATAGAAGCCTCTCTATTTTCCACATCCGTACTACCATCCCATGCGGTAATCTTTTGGATAACATCCGCAATATCTGGATACTTTATAGCATCCAAATGGCGAATCAAATCCAAGTTTTCGATGGTATGTGTGTACAGTGGAAAGGTAAATTTAGAATCATACTTTACCTTTTTCAAATCAGCATAACTCATCTTATCATAATCCTCCATTAAGTCCATAAACTGAAGGCTACGAGCCGTATTTCCACGTAGATAACCTATAGTGGGATTAAAATCACTAGGAGCAGGATTTTCAGCTTCACACGTACAATTGAAAGGAGTATGATTCATATTGAAAAAATAGCCACAAGCAGGATTCTTTAGTAAGATCAAACTATCCATTGGCATAAAGGTATCTGCTGACCAAAAGGTAGCCGAAGTATCGCCAGGTAATACCAGATCCCCCCAATTATAATTAGGATTTCTGTCTGCAAATAATCCATTTCCTAGAAACATAATATTCCCCTCCTTATCCGCATACAGCGTATTATTATTAGGTAATTCTTGTAATTCCATCGCTTCCATAAACTCCTCATAACTGGTAGATTTATTCATGTGATACCATTGTTCTGCTCCACCAATACGCATATTAGAAGGAAAACGCAAGGCATAAAACCCATCCTTATTTTTGATAGTCGGACCATAAACACTTTGGTAAAAAGTACGTTTGATAGGAATGCGAATGGGACCAACTTTTACTTTTAATTTCAATACTTTTTTTTCGAGTGTCTTCCACATTCCATCATAACGATATTGCAATTTATTTTTAGGATGCATCTCCAATTGATACACATCATGAAAGTCTGCATAATTGACAGTATGTGCCCAGCCTAAATGTTCGTTAGTTCCTAAAAAGGGAGTAACACCACCCGCAAAAGTGCCTCCTAAAAAATTCCATCCTTCTTCGCTATTCAGATGCACCTCATACCAAGCGGCCATCCCACGTAAAGGTTGGTGGGAATTAGCGACTAAAAAGGTACTACCATCTTTACTTTTCTTCGGGCTTAAAACAATAGCATTAGAACCCCGTCCATGAGTAGCAATTTCCTGATTACTGATCGTGTTATCAAAAATGCGAATCAGGTCATAATGGACGTTGGTCATAAAGGTCATCGTCATCACATAACCCGTAATAATATCTTTTTCAGTAACAGGAAAGGTGTTTTTCAATAAGATTTCTTTGGGGTGCGCTTTCGCATAAGCATTAATACCCTGTACATAGCCATTCAAGACCTTTTTAAATTGGGGAGAGAAGGTGGTATCATATTGCTCATTCACTACCTTTCGCGCATCCACCAAAAAACAAACCGCATCCATTAATGCACCATCCTTACCCTGTATTTTGGATAGCTCTCCTCTTACAGCTAAAAGAGGTTCCTGAATCGTATGAAAATCATCTTCAGCATGTGCCCAGGCCAAGCCATAAGCTACTTCGGCATCTGTTGGGGCATAAATATGCGGAACTCCCCAATTATCTCGAATGATAGTGATATTCTCAGGATTGATTTGCGGAAAAGAGTTTGTTTGTGCAACTAATACTGAAGGGAAAAAAAAGAAGAAAAAAAGACATCTAAAATAAGCTAACATATTTGTGTGTTTGTTTACCACAAATGTAATTTCTTCCCTTAGTTTTTATACGATAATTTGCTTAAAAATACCATGAATTCATTGAAAAGTAAATATTTTTTAATATATTTAAGTGTTGTTTTTTAATATATCCGCCGTCCATTTTTATTACCATTACCTTCATTCCCATGAAAAAACTCCTTGTATTATGTGTTTTTATGGCCAGTAGTGCCTTATTACAAGCCCAATCAAATAATTCAGATATATTTATTGGCGAACCGCTTCATGTTAATATTTTAGAACCAGGAGAGTATCCTATACAAAAAGGAGAACTCCCTGATAATCCTAAAAAAGGATATTGTTATGTGAAATGTTCAAATGTGAAGGATTATACAGTTGAAAACTATCCTATTTATACAGGCACAAGCAGTTCACAGTATATCACTTCTAAACAAATACTCGTAAAGCCCGAAATTGTCATTTGGGAAGCTTCAAGAACATACTCTGGTAAGTTAGTACCACGTAAACTTCCTGCGGAATATCGAACCATAAAAATAGTAACCGATATTAATAAGGAGTATAATTTTGAATATAAAGATGTTAAAGTAGCAAAGAAAGGTTGGCTATATCGTAGTCCTTTTAATGACCAACTAGTAGATGTTTCTAAATGGCATAAAGTAATTTGTTTTGATCGAGCAGATAAATTTCAAGAAGTAAAAAAAGCTTTGGAGAGAAAAGGGTATTTGTTTAGTAAGGCGCGCTTTTTAGATTATAAGGGCACTGAATTACAGTCAGCCGTATTTGATTTTCAATACAGAAATAATATCAATGCTGATGGCTTATTGAATGAAGAAACGGTCACTGCTTTGGGAGTACCTCATTTACTAGAAAAAATAGAAGACGCTAAGTAAAACTTCTATGGACTAAATAATCTGTCTCCTGACACCACTTATTTCGGAAAATCCGACCGAAACAAAAAATCCCACAACTTTGAACTCACCCCATACCCATGATCAGGATCACCATAATGATGCTTCATGTGATGCTTCTTTAACATCCTGAAAAGAGGATTTTTAAAATTAGAATGATGCGTAGCATAATGCATCATATCATAAGTAAGATAGCCCGCCATAAAACCCGCAAAAAAGGTTCTCAGTACCCCAATATCAGCAAATAGAAAGGAAAATAACCAATAAAATACAAAAGCAAGCGGAACACTGATGGCAGGAGGCATTACCAATCGAAGCGAATCATTAGGATAGTCGTGATGCACCCCATGAGACATAAAGTGTAAGCGTTTGCCCAATTCTGAGCTAGGTTCATAATGAAAAACAAAGCGGTGCATAAAGTACTCGACGAATGTCCAGACTAATGCACCGCAAAAGAAGAGTGTAGTGATATAAAAAATAGATAAGTGATACGTAAATAAAGATTGATATAGCAAAAACAGTATCACTGGAATATATATTAACAATGGAATGCTGAAATGAACTCTAGAGAAAAAATCCATAAAGTTATTGTCAAACATTCGAACAGATTCATCTTTATTGGAGACAAAAAGCTTTTGAGACATAGTACTATAATTGGGGGAGTTAAGAATAGTAATCGTTAAATTGTATCAACAAAAATACAAAATTCTTCTGTAAAAGAAAGGTTTTTGTCTATGAAAAGATTCGAGAGGAGTCCTGTTTGATACATCTTTTCTCCAAATGACTTCTTCTTTTTTATTTCAAAATAAATTAATATAACTATCCTATTAAACCTTATCATACTTTCTACATCACAAAGACATTCTTAATTTATGCACCCTCCTATTTTTTAGTAATAAAATCGTTTGCTCAAACGAAAACACTATTACTAATCTTACCTTATCAAATTTGACATATGAAAAATGTAGCTGCATTCATTTGCTGTTTAGTTTGCTTATGCTTTCTAACAGCCGATACTTCATTTGCGCAAAGTGAAACGCGTGTAAAAGTATTAAGTTGGGACAAAGTAGCTTGGAATGCTACCGAAGGATTAAAACGGGGTCCCATTCCTACCAATAGAAACCCTGTTCCTAATAAAGAAAAAACCGAAACCAATAAACGAACGCCTTCCAAGGTGCCTGCTCAAAAAACACCAACTCGTACCAAACCTATTCCAACATCCGAACCTGCTCCAAGCAGAATTCCTAGTAAACGAGGTGAAAAAAACATCCCTCAACGCACACCAGATTATGAACGTTCAGAAATACCTCGCGAGCGTCCTGATAGAACTGATCGCCGTGGCGAATGGGAACGTGAACAAGGAGAATATGGACAACATGGTGATTGCGAAAGAGGTGGTAAAGGATACGGTAAAGGACATCATAAAGGCAAACACGGAAAAGGACACGGGAAAGGACACTATAAAAACGGAGGTAAAAATAATGGTAATGACTCTTGTGGTAACCGACCTCCTAGATGTGGAAATGAGCCTGGAAATGGGAAAGGTAACGGATATTATAAAAAAGATCGCTACCAGTACAAGGATAACAGTTACAAAGGTAATAGATACGGAAATAAAGGAGGTGGCTATTGTGGAACAGGGTATAATTAATTATTATTACCAATAGTTTAAACCTTTTAAACTAACTTTAGTCTATAAAATTTTTACACGCTTTGCATTCCTATCATCTTTTTACTTTGGATGATGATTTATTCGAAAAAAATCAATACTTAATATAGGTTACTATCAAAATTATATACAATTTTGGCAGTGACCTATTTTTGTTTAATCGTCAATACCTTGTATTTTTACACGCATCCTTATCATCCAATATCTTACTGAAATATTATGAATAAACTATTTACATTTGCCCTTGTGTTAGCCATGATTATGGTTTATACAACAGATACTTACGCACAAAGCACAAGAGAAAAAAAAGAGCGAGTTATTACTACCGATGAGTCAGTAGAATATGACGAAAACGGAAGAGTTATTGAAGAAGGAACAGAAATACGTAAAGGTAAAAAAGTACGTAAAGCTCCTACTAGAGTTAAAAAAGCACCGAGTACCACTCAAACCCGTAAATCTCCTACTACCGAAACCCGCAAAGCCCCAACTCGTACCACAGAAACTCGTAAAGCCCCAACTCGTACCACGCAAACTCGCAAGGCCCCATCTCAAACAGGAGGCACTTCAAAAACATATGAAAAGACACGGGAGCGTAGTAACGAATACGAAAAACGCTCAAAAGAAGGACGTGATGTAGATGTTATAGAAAGAGATAGTAGAAAAAATCGTGGCTATGAATATGAGCGCGAGTCAAGAAAAAATCGTGATTACAAATACGAAAAAAAGAGTAAAGGCTACGAAAAAGGAGGAAATCGTGATTATCAAAGTCAAGGAGCAAAACCCGCCAATAGCAAATGTCCTTACGATTGGTGTCACCGCCCAGGAAGACACGAAGGACTACACAAAAATGGAAAACTTCAACCACCTAATGAACGTTAATTAAAATCGGTATTAAGGACTTGGACAAAAGTTTTTCCACAAAAAAATCTATTACGCACTGCAAAACTCCTCCTCGGAGGGGTTGGGGGTGGGTTATTACACAATGAAATGTCGAATAAATTATGTCCAAGTACTTATTTTTTTGGGCGTGCCCCTTCATAGTGAATGAGTGCTTGGGTTTTGTGTTATATAGTCAACTCAACAATTCAATCACCCAACCACTCATCCACTATTCCAGGTCGGGCTATCCGTTTGTAGTTGCTTCATAGCCACTTGTTCAGCATAGTCCTAGCAGTGTCTTCCGCTGTCAGCCCTGCTAGTCCTTGCTTCCCAAAGCGGCTATTTCACCAAGCTACCACTACTATCCCTCACGCAATTCCCTAATTCAATCATTCCCTTATTCCTCCATGAAACACGTTTTATTCTTTAGCATACTACTGATAATGTTAAGTACGGCTTGTAAAAAAGATAAAAATATCGACTGCAACTCATTCGATTGCTTAGATGATCCACCTATTGGCTTAGTCATTTCTAAAATAGTAGTCGTTAACTATCCCGAATTTGTAGATGGCCGCAATTTGTGGGACAGCAATACAGATGCAGATGTGTATATAGATATAGCTGTCGATAACACTATTTTACTATCTACAGGTTATATAGAAGACGCATTCCCTACCTCCTCTCATGTATTCGAAAATGACTTCCCCTTTTTACTGGAAGAAATGACCACGGATTATGAAATTGATCTCTATGATTATGACGAGTCTAGTGACGACGATTGGATAGGAGGCTTCTTTTTCCGACCAGCCGATTATGCAACAGGTAATTTCCCAAGAGTTATTACCCTTAATGGAACAGAAAACCAAATAGACCTTGAACTATATGTTTCTTGGATCTTTTAAAATAAAAAATCACCCTATATTGCTTACAAAACTTACCAAACAAATAGATGAATAATAATTTGACCAACCTACACTTTCCTCCTAAAATTTTAATAACCTTATTATTATGTTTAGGAGCATTACTGCATAGTAATTTTGCACAAGCTCAATCCTACTGTTCCGCATCAGGAAATGATAGTGATGGAGAGTGGATACAACGAGTGCTGATAGCTAGTATCAATAACGATTCTGGAAATAATGGAGGCTTTGGTGATTATACCAATCTTTCTACTTTTCTCCAACAAGGAAATAATTATAATATTACCCTCGTTCCTGGGTATAGTGGAGAAGTCTTCGATGAACGCTGGCGCGTATGGATCGACCTTAATGATGATGGAGATTTTGCTGATAATAACGAATTAGTCTACGATTCAGATGCAGGTGAAGCGGGCGAGGTACGTGCTTCTATCACCATCCCTTCTAATGCCAATATTGGAGAAACTCGAATGCGAGTAGCCATGAAATGGGTAGGTAGTTACAATGACGGCTCCTCTGATTTTTCAGCACCTCTTTCTTGCGGAACCTTCCCCTATGGTGAAGTAGAAGATTATACAATCAATATCAATAGTGGAAGTACAGGTAGTGGCAACTATTGCAGTCTTGTAGGAGACAATAGCTCCGACGAATGGATTCAAAGAGTACAATTCAGCAATATAGATAATAACTCTGGACAAAATAACGGATATAACTTTTTTACATCTCCAACTGGACAACTCAATAAAGGAGCAAGTACCAATATAACCCTAAACCCAGGATATAGTGGAGAAGCATACGATGAGTACTGGCGCATCTGGATCGACTACAATCAAGATAATGATTTTAACGATGCAGGTGAACTCGTTTATGATAGCAATGGAGGAAAAGTAGGAACAGTCACCACTTCTTTTACAGTGCCTACAACTGCTCAAAATGGTAATACCCGAATGCGTATCGCCATGAAGTGGGTCGGTAATTTTAATGATGGAACCAGCGATTATTCGCCTCCTCCAGCCTGTGGTGGCTTTGAAATTGGTGAAGTAGAAGATTATACGGTCAATATTCAAAATACAACAACACCTACTGACAATTATTGTGTACACAATGGTGGTAGCACCAGCGATGAATGGATTCAACGGGTTAACCTCAATGGGATTGATAATACCTCTGGAAATAATGGAGGTTATGCCAATTTTACCAACTTTACGGGACAACTTTCACAAGGAAATGCGGCTACCATTTCACTAACACCAGGTTACTTAGGCGAATCCTTCGACGAATACTGGCGCGTGTGGATCGACTACAACCAAGATAATGACTTTGACGATGCAGGAGAATTGGTATACGATAGCAATGGAGGAAAAGTAGGGGCAATTACCGCCAATTTTACAGTTCCTAATACGGCAAGCATAGGGGCTACCCGAATGCGTGTAGCGATGAAGTGGGTAGGTAATTTTGATGATGGAACGACCGATTTAACAGCTCCACCAGCTTGTGGTAACTTCAATATTGGAGAAGTAGAAGATTATACCGTCACGATTAATAATAACCAAAGTAATATAGAAAAACCCATTGTTGCTTTTGATGCCAATACCTATAGCGGACCAGCACCATTAACGGTCAATTTTTCAGATCAATCACAAAATAATCCTACTGCTTGGAGTTGGACATTTAATGGAGGAAATCCTTCTTCTTCTATTTTGCAAAACCCAACCGTAGTTTATAACTCCCCAGGAACCTATACCGTTACTTTAGTTGCTACTAATGGAGCAGGAAATGCAGTACTTACTAAAGAAGCCTTTATAACCGTTACCAATGGTAATACCAATCCTGACGCTCCTCAAGCTGCTTTTGTAGCATCTGCTACTACGGCTACGGCACCAAGCACGATTACTTTTACCGATCAATCTACGAATAATCCTACTACTTGGAATTGGGTATTTGAAGGAGGTATACCCAATACCTCTACTGAACGTAATCCAAGTGTAGCATATAATACACCAGGTATTTATACAGTTACCTTAGTCGTTACAAATGGAGCAGGAAACGATGTACTTACTAAAGAAGCTTATATCAATATAACTGGCTCTGCTGGTAATGAACAAAAACCAGTAGCTGCATTTTCTTCTTCTGCTACCATAGGAACAGCTCCATTCGTAGTTAGCTTCTTAGATCAATCGACCAATAGCCCAACGGCATGGAATTGGGCCTTTGAAGGCGGAACTCCAGCGACCTCTACCGAACGAAATCCAGTAGTTACCTTCAGTAACCCTGGAGTCTATACGGTTACCTTAGTAGCGAGCAACTCCGCAGGAAATGATGCTACTATTCAAGAGGGCTATGTAACCGTCAATAGCACTGACCAAAATGTGCCTCCAATTGCTAACTTTACAGCGAACCAAACCACAGGGCAAGCCCCTTTAACAGTCAATTTTACTGATCAATCTACCAATAGTCCATCTTCATGGACATGGACTTTTGAGGGAGGAAGCCCCGCAACATCTACTCAACAAAACCCTGTCATTACCTATAATAATGCAGGAGTATATCGGGTTACTTTAGTAGCAGCCAATAGCTTTGGGAATAATACCATTTCAAAAGAAGGATATATCCGTGTGGAATCAGATACACCAAGTGCCCCAACGGCTAACTTTATTGCTGATAAAACCAGTGGTACTATCCCACTAACAGTCACTTTCAACGATATTTCTACCAATAATCCCAATGCTTGGAATTGGGTCTTTGAAGGGGGAACACCTGCTTCCTCTACCAATCAAAACCCAACAATCACCTACACGACTCCAGGTGTTTATCAAGTGAGCCTTACCGCCAGTAATGCTTATGGAAACGATATAGAGGTGAAAAATGGATTTATTACCGTCGCTTCTGGTGAATTACCACCACTGGTAAGCTTCGAAGCGAGCATTCTAGAAGGGAATGCACCACTTACGGTTACGTTCTTCGACTTATCTATCAATGATCCATTAGTGTGGGACTGGAAATTCCCTGGAGCTACTCCCGCTTTTTCTTCCGAGAAAAACCCAACAGTGGTATATGAAAACGAAGGAACCTATAATGTGTCCCTCACCGTCGAAAATAATGCGGGAAGTGCCACTAAAGATCAAGTCGGATATATCACTGTTTTCCCTTTTACAGGTCTTGAAGAAGGGGAAATTGCGTATGCAACAGTAAGTCCCAATCCAAGTAGCGATTTCTTCCATGTCACTGTTGAAAACCCACTCGGACAAAAAGTGCAAGTGGTATTATACAATACAGTAGGGCAAATGATTCAACAGTATCTTCCTAGCCAACAAATGAGCCTTCAATATTCGATAAATGCAATGGATCTCCCAGCAGGAATGTACTACATCCAATTAACAATGGATGAAGAACAGCGCGTTTATCAAGTAATGAAGGAATAAAGTATGTATATGTATTCACCCAAACACCTTTTATATCATGCTAAAAACCTTCTATTATAGTAGTATCTTTTTAATGCTATCCCTTTGCCTTGCTTGTGCTGGTGACTCTTCGTCCAGTAGTATCACAGCAGCAGATGGAGCCGTTTTCCGAGGTTCAGATTTTGGTAATAGTATATCAAAAGTAAAGGCAAACGAAAAAGGAGAATTAGTAAAAGAAGATCGTAACAAACTAACCTATACCGTTACAGTCAATGATGATGAATTTGCAGATGTTGCTTATGAATTTAATGGAGGTAAACTTTACAAAATTACCTATAACTTCTTTGCAAACGACAAAACATCTGCAACGAGTCATTACAAAGATTTAGTAAAAGACTGTGATTCTAAATACAAAGAACACAAGGCAGGACGAATATGGAAAGGAGAGACCAATGACCAACATTTCTCTGTGTTCGTCAAACAATCAACTAGTACTAAAAGTCCTGGACTGATAGCGGTCTGGGAAACGTTATAATTCCTATTAATTTAACAACAATCAAAAAAAGTATAAGCATGAAAAAAATCATTGGAGCACTAATCCTTATGATTGCTATAAGTGCATTTATTGGCAACGAGGTACAAGCACAGCCAGAGGCTGTGAAACAAGCGCAACACGAAAAAGAAATGCGTAAAAAGCAAGAAGAAATGGAGCGGGAAGCCCGCAAAAAGGAAGCGGAATACGAACGCGAATCGCGTAAAGCGGAAGAAGAAGAAATGAGAGAAGCAGATAAAGCAGCGCGTGAAGCTGAAAGAGAAGCCCGTCGTGCAGAACGTGAATTAGAAATGAAAGAACTAGAAATTGAAAGAGAGGTCTTGAAAAAAGAAATGGAAATGGAAAGAGAGGAACGAAAAGCATTCGAAGAAGAAGAACGTGAATATAATAAAGCACAAAGAGAGTACGAACGTGAATCGCGTAAGGCAGAAGAAGAAAGAGCTAGAGAGAATAAAGAATTTGAAGGAAGTAGCGAACGTGGATATGAGCGTAGTGACCGTCGTTATGAAAATGAGCGTAGTGATCGTCGTTCTGAATCAGATCGAGGCCGAAGCTATGAGAAGAACAAAGAGCGAGAAAAAGGATACGAAAAGAACAAAGAGCGTGAAGGTAGCAAAAGCTATGAGAAGAATAAAGAGCGTGAAAGAGGATACGAAAAGAATAAAGAACGGGAAGGTAGAGGCTATGAAAAGAACCGAGAAAGAGAACCAAGTAAAGGCTATGAGAAGAATAAAGAGCGTGAAAGAGGGAATGGCAAAACAAAAGGCTATGACAGAGGAGATGATTAATGTATTCTTTTAAGCAATAAAAAAGCCCCTACATCTGTACAGATGTAGGGGCTTTTTTATTGAAAGTCTTTTTGGGTAGACAGCAGGCGTGAATGAAGCGTAACGCCTATTCAGTCATTCGCTCATGCAATCATTCAGTCATTGCCCTGCGTGAAGGATAGAGGCGGTAGCTTGACGAAGTAGAAACAGTGTGAAGCTTCGACTAGCAGGGCTGACAGCGGAAGACACTGCTAGGCGATTAGCTGAACCTGTTCTCTACGAGACAACTATTAGCCGAAAGCCTGACCCCTTTTTTGCCAACCAAGCTGTTAGGTTTGTCCAAACTGACAGGTATAGATTGGCAAAAAAGGGGGCACGCCCAAAAAATACTTGTTGAATTGTTGGGTGATTGAGTTTATATTGCCAAATCCCTCAATCCTTCAAATAAGGCACGCCCAACAAAAAAATACGATCTTTGTTAGATGAAGTACATAATGATAATGTTGGCAAGCTTATTTTTGATTGGAGCTTGTAGCCCGCGAAAAACAGGACAAATACCAAAGGAGGAAGAGGAGAGCCTGAAAGAAATGGCATTGATTGTATATACGCATCCAGTAAACCCTAAAGCTACGTTTGATTCTTTACGACTTGATATAATGCAGACGACTTGGGTAGATAGTATTGATATTATTGGACGACCATTGACGGAGCCTAAATTGTTGATTGAGTTTGATAGTTTGAAGGGACAGCGATATGGGATTCATAAAACAGACTTTAATAAACAGTTGAAGGAAAAACTTCCATTAGATGATTTGAAGCGGGCAGATAGGCTGTTAAATAGTAAATTTAAAGTAGGAGGTGGGAGAGAGGTGCCACTTTCTGCTCTTGCTGAAGTACGATCAACCTGGGATTTTTACTTGCCCCATATTTATATTCCTGAACCAAAGACCTTTACTTATGATGAGAAAGAAGCAGTAAAGGTGATTTTATATGGAGGGATGAAAAATGAACAAAAATTGCGAGAGTTTATTAATAAAAGGATGCCCCAGTATTTTTATTATCCTGAGTTTTTAGATTACGAAATTATAGTAGAATGAAATATAACGACTTAACACCAGAAGAGGAATATATTATTGAACGCAAAGGAACCGAGCGTCCTTTTACAGGAAAATATTTGACGAATAAAGCAGAAGGAACATATACTTGCAAAAGATGTGATGCGCCTTTGTATTATTCGGAGCATAAGTTTGAATCACATTGTGGTTGGCCAAGTTTTGATGATGAAATTCCTGCGGCAGTGAAGCGAGTTCCAGATGCGGACGGGCGACGAGTAGAAATCGTTTGTAGTAATTGTGATGGGCATTTGGGGCATGTATTTACAGGAGAACGCTTTACACTCAAAAATACACGTCATTGTGTCAACTCCTTGTCGATGAACTTTGTACCTGAAAAATTACCAGCATTAGCAGAGAAGGTCTACTTTGCTTGTGGTTGTTTTTGGAGCAAGGAGTATCTATTTCAAGAAACCGAAGGGGTATTAATGACAAGAGTGGGTTTTTCGGGAGGAGGTACGAGTTTTCCTACAAATGTACAAGTGGCATTTGGTAAGAGCGGGCATGCGGAAGTGGTGGAAGTGGCTTATGATCCGAAGGTGATTTCTTTTGAAGCATTGGCAAAGCTATTTTTTGATTCGCACAATTCTACAGATGTGGAACGACAGGGGGAAAATAATAATGGAAAGTATCGTTCAGCAATTTTTTACTTTACAGATAGTCAACGAGATAAAGCCCTTCAGTTGAAGGAATACTTGCGAGAGAAAGGATATGAAACGGTGACACAAATTGAGCAGGCACAGACCTTTTTTCCTGCGGCAGAAAAGCATCAGTCCTACTATAAAAAGAAGGGAGAAGTACCTGAATTAAAATCGCATCACTTGTTTGAGTAACCTCTGTTTTTACAAATCTTTTTTACTCACCAACTCAAATTTCTCTTCATCAACGGAGTCATAAACACGCACCATACAACTGCGATTGGTATCTATGGTAGACAAATCGCGATTGACCCCACAAACCGATTCTTCGCAAACCATTTCTACGATTTCGAAATCGTTGTCGGAATCAATATTCATAATTTGAATACGGCTTTCGAGATATAATAGGTTTCCTTCCATAGCATTGTGGGCATTGAGGTAACCAGTCATATCTACTGACAAGGCGTCGAAAATAAGATTTTCTTCTCCTCCCATAAGTGAAAGAAGGCTTTGATGGTGTTCGGAAACTCCTTGATTGGTAAAGCCATTTTCAACGAGTAAATAATTGATTTTGCCAGGGCGTGTTATCACATCTTTGAAGCCTAAGAAGAAAAATTGTCCCGTATAATGCCAATCATTGAGGGAAGCCTCTTCATATATCAATACCATTTTGGTATAGCCTGACCAAATAGGGGAGATATGATCCATTTTCATGGGAGGACGTTTCCAGTCAACGATGACGAGTCGTTCGTTGGATGCGCGAGTGGTATAGTGACCACCATACCAAGAAGTAACTTCTAATTCACCATTTGGAAGATCTATGGCTTCTTTGTGGAGAATTTCAACGGCTTTTGTAAGGACATCATTGGCGAAATCTTCGTCCTGATTGAAGATCGGTGCTGCCAAAGAGGTGTAAATAAAGGTTAACAGGATAGGCCATACTTTAAGCATACATCACAATTGTAGATGAAGGATGTACTAGTATTTGTTCAGTCGGTACTTAGTTACTATATACATCCGGAGGTATGGGAGATTTATATTCGAGTTTATATTTAGTTAGTGGTTTACTTAGATAGTGTTTTTCATGAATAAACCGCAATAAATAATCCAATTTTTGTGCATCTTTATATCCTGTAAATGCATCAATGCGATTTAGTTGCTCATCTAGGAAGGCAACAGCAGGATATTGCACATATCCACCACTATTATTCGTAACGAGGTATTTGGTTAGATTATGTGCTGCAAATAAGCGTTGGGAGGTGTATTGATAGCTTTGCCCATTCAACATAACATCGTACTTTGTACTACCATCCCATTTAATGGCGTAATAATGTTGATTGAGATATTTAATGATAGCTGGATGTTTAAATGCCATTTTATCCATGGCGGCACACCATCCACAACCTTCACTGTAAATACTAATAAATACGGGGCGGGCTTCTTGCCTCATTTTAGAGCTTAGTTGATCAAAATTTATCCAATGAATGGTATTCGAATGATCGGTAGCAACAGGATAATTCTTTGTTGAGACGCCAAAAAAGAGGAAAAGTATCAGAATGATTGAATATTTCATACCTTTTTGACTTTAAAATTACGATAAATTATTTAGACTATATGTTCCATTGCCAAAAAAATAATTCATGAGTCAATTACATTTATTTCGACACGCCCAAGCCTCCGCAGGAAAAGCGAATTATGATCAGCTTTCGGAAAAAGGACAAGAGCAAGCAGCCATTTTAGGGACTTTCCTCGCTGAAAAAAAGGTGCTTTTTGATAAGGTATATGCTGGACCCTTGGAACGACAACAACATACGGCTGCAATCGTTGAACAATGTTATAAAAAACAAGGTGTTCCTTTTCCAACTATTATTTCTTTGGAAGAACTACGAGAACATAAAGCTACTAAAGTTGCACAAACGATAGCTCCGATTTTAGGACAGAAAGATGAAAAGCTACAAAAAATATGGAAAGAAAATGAAGGAAACCGTTTTGATCTCTTTATAGAAACCTTTCGATATATCACCGACTTATGGGTGACAGGTAAGCTCGATTTGTCGAATCATGATCATTTACAACGCTGGCCTCATTTTGTTGAACAGGTAGATAGAGGCTTAAAAACAATTGTAGAAGAGACAGGCTCAGGAAAAGAAATCGCTGCTTTTACTTCGGCTGGTACCATTGCCACAGCTACTGGTTTAAGTTTTGGTTTGTCGGGTAAACAAATGTTTGATTTGAGCTGGACAGTGCAAAATACATCTTATACAACCTTTAAGTTTAAACAAGATAAATT
>JAHDHP010000075.1:0-7835 GCA_020631245.1 Bacteroidota bacterium
CATTCCCTCAATCCCTGTTTCAGGTCGGGCTATCCATTTGTAGTTGCCTCATACCCACTAGTTCAGCATAGTCCTAGCAGTGTCTTCCGCTGTCAGCCCTGCTAGTCCTTGCTTCACAAAGTGGCTATTTCGCCAAGCTACCATTACTATCCCTCACGCGTAAGGGCATCCCTGTAATCTGTGGTGACTCCCTCCTAAAAATAAACACAACCACTTTCGTCTAATTACCTATCTTCCCTCCTTCATCAGCAATTTTTCCAACCAATAAATCAAAACAATGCTATCACGAATACACCTTTCATTATACCTCTTTTTAATCCTTACTACTTTATTATTACTAACCACAACAACAACTAATGCCCAAGACCAACAAGCACCTTGGGATTTCCTAGGCCCTGACAATTATGGAGGAACCACCCGCGCCTTACAAGTAGATATCGACGAGCCAGAACGCGTTTATGCAGGGTGTATCACAGGAGGAGTGTGGGTTAGTAATAATACTGGAAAATTATGGCAACCTTTAGGCGATATAGGAAGCCCCATTGTAAGTTGTATTGTACAAGCCGCCAATGGCGATCTGTATGTGGGAACAGGTGATTTTTTTGAGGAGAGTACAGGTTTAGGTTATGGAGGACGACCAGGAAACGGAATTTACAAATCAACTAATAAAGGACAATCTTTCCAGCGATTAAATGGGGCACGGCCAGCAGTAGAAAATAGTGTAGAAGGCGACTGGCAATATATTATTGAATTAGCAGCCGATCCTAGTAATGTAAAGACCCTTTTTGCAGCAACCAATACAGGCTTATTTTGGACAAAAGATGCGGGAGCGACTTGGGCACTAGTCCCCAATCTACCCAAAGGAATTGCTTATGATGTAGTAGTAGGAAAACAAGGGGAGGTGCACACATTCATTGACGATACTTATTATTATGCAAAAGATGGAAAGACCTTTATTACTAATTCAGGAGAGGAGCTAGGTGAAATGCCTTTCATTGAAGGGCGCAAAAGCTTGGCGATTAGCCCTACACATTCTGAGTATGTGTATGCAGTAGTCATGAATCAATCCAATTGTATGCATGTCGTCTATCAATCCGAAACAGGAGGAGATATTTGGTTTGAAATAGGTCGTCGAGATGTACGAAATCTAGCCCCATTTACCGAAATTCAACCCTATTTCTGGTATGATAGCCAAGCTTGTAAAGGGGATTATGCACAAGAATTAGTGGTCAATCCTGCTGATCCAACACATATTATTGTAGCGGGTGCAGTCATCAATCAATGGTCAGCGAGAAATCATTGGCAGGATTATTCTGAAGTGCGCCAATATGGAAATGGAAGGTATTTTCGAAGCAACGATGTCCACAAAATTGTCTTTAGCCCTCATAATTCCAAACATATTTATATTGGAACAGATGCAGGAATTTTCCGCTCTCTAAATGGAGGTACTTCGTTTCATTATCGAGTGCTTGGCTATCATACTGCCCAAGTAACAGGAATGGATTTTATGGCTGATGGCAGTCTCATTGCGGGAACAAAAATGCAGGGTTTACAACATCTTCGTTTTCGGGATGTTGCTCCTCAATCTGGTGAAGTCCGCTGGCGTGGTAATATAGTAGATGTTTTTGCTTCCAAAATACGTCCTATGATAATGCCTTTATTGAACGAAGGACATGCCCTACGTTCCCTCAATATGGAAAATTTCCCCTGGTTTTTAGGAGATGCAATAGACTGTATACCTAGATCGTCACAAGGTGGCTGTTTCGGAGATGGTATCCCTGATAATGGAGCAGCTTACTATTTAGAAAATGCCTATTGGGAAGATCAAGACACGCAGGAGTCGCAGTGTATAACGGGTGATAGTTTAGGAGTCGTTTGGTATTCACAAAATATTGCAGGGGTCAACCCAGATGGTGGCTTTTATGCGGGAAGTGAATCAAGTTGGGAGCTACAAGATACCTTGCTAGATGATACAGGGAGTCCTACCGTTATTACTACTACCCGTTTTACTGCCGATGGAAATACGGCTTGGGTTGGTTCCAATTCAGGAGCTTTAATGCGTTTAGAAAACTATCAAGATGATGCGGCAGTCAAAACGACTTCCTTCACTCCTTCTTTCTTCGCACAAGGTGACAAACAACGTTATATTACTGCTATCGCTATTGATCCAAATGATCCCAACAAAGTCTTAATCGCTCTAGGTGGTTTTGGGGAATCTACTTACTTATATGGAACAAGTAGTGGAATGAGCGATTTTGCTTCTTTCAAAGCTATTCAAAATGATTTGCCAGCATGTCCTATTTATGATGTTATGATTGACGCTAATGACGCCAATCATCTATTAGCAGCGACCGAAAAAGGACTCTATCACTCTTACAACAATGGACTAGATTGGACATTAGACGAACAAGGAATGCCAGCAGTTCCAATACATCGACTCAAGCAATTACCACATCCAACCATTGAAGGGCAGCTGATAATGGTCGCAGCGGCTTATGGAGGAGGTATTTACGCAACAGGTTTCTCTCCCGATCAATTGTCTACTGCTATTGATGAGGTAGGTGAGAAAGAGCATAAAAAGCTTCAAGTATATCCCAATCCTACTAATGAATTTATTCAAATAGAGGGAGGGGATGTAAATAAGGAAATGATCGTCACATTATATGATTTACAAGGAAGATTAATCAAAACAGAATCGTTGAATGCAAATACAAGATGGTCTTTGAAAGGGCTTACAGCAGGTACTTATCTATTAAAAATAACCAGTGGGGAACAAGTAGAAAATCACAAGATCATGATTTATTAAACAGATACTTATATGGACTGATAGTACAGACAAGGCATGCCTTGTCTCTAGGGAATCTGTCCCTGGTCAGTTGTACTCTTCACCTGCAACTCCATATTCACCAAAAGAGCCAAACACATAAAAAAGAAAACCCCAATTTTATCTACTTCTATCAAGTCACTCACCAAAATATTGAGAATAATGGAAAATAAGGCGAGTAAGATCGCCATGATAAAGTACTTATGTGCAGGTTTTACAGCTTGTTGATAAAGCCATTCTCCACGTATAAAAGCGGTAATACATAAGCCAAGAAACAGTAATAAACCAATAATACCTTGTTCTACCAATACCATTAAAAAGTAGTTGTGTACACCTGATCGTTCAGGGTTATCACTAACATAGGTCTCAAAGCTAGAAACTGCATAAGGCTGGTAAAAATTATAGAAATTACCTGGCCCAAAACCTGTCAATGGACGATCAGCACTCATACGAAAAGCTGCAATCCAGCGATAAATACGCTCCATAAAAGAGACATCCTTTCCTTCGAAAGTAGCGGAAAGGTGATCGTCAAAATTTTCATGGTAAATAGTGGTCGCGAAATCTGGAGCAAGTTCTAAGAAGCGATTATCTATACTGTAATAATAAACTGTACCTAGTACTACTACTAATGCCACAGGTGCTAAGTAGCGCACCAATTGCTTTTTGAAAACCCAATACATAATGGGCAACAGCATAATAGAAAGATAAGCTGCCCGTGTATAAGCAAGAAAGAGTGCGAGGGAAAATAAAACAATCATCCCAAAAACAACTAAGCGTTCAAGTGAACCTTTCTTATACCAAGTACGCGCTAAAAATAAAAAAGGATAAAAGAAGGCTAAAGTAACAGCATAATTCACATGGTTCCTAAAGAAAGGCCCCATCACTATATTCGCTTCTTGAAAACCAAAATTATGGCTGGCATGTCGGGCTATAGTCCAACAGATTACTAGGCAAAGTGGCAAACTAAAACACCAGAAGACAGATCGAAAATCTTTTTCTTCCTTGATAAATAAAGCGGTCATGAAAAAACAAGTGGCTACAAACCAAGTTTTAGCCAATAAAAACTTGAGAGAGACTAAAAAAATAAGCGAATAACAGGCTGTAATGGCTATCCATAAAATATGTAGAAAGAGAAATAGAGTGATAGGATGATTGAAAAAATCCTTACTAAGCTTTTTCGGATGTGCCATATAATAGGCAAAACAAATAAACATCAATAATACCATCAACGGTTCTGTGGGGAGACTCGTCGCCAGTGAACTACCTACCTCCACTTCTATCGAAATAGGAAGTACCAAAAATAATAAAAGATAGGTTTTCTTTAATTCTAGAATGATAAAAGCAGCAATGAGTGCTACAAAAGGTAGTACTAGTAGTAGTTCTTGTTCGAAGTAAAACGCACCAAATACCGTAAGTAGGGTAAATAGCGCGAAGCCGCCAAATAAGAAAATAGGTGGTATGGAAAGCTTTTTTAACACCTTGCCTTAGTTTTCCTCCAATTTAAACTCCTTAAACTTTTCGATGAAGATGGCAAGAAAAATCATGGCAACTGCACAAAGAAGCGTCGAAGACATTACAATTAAGGAGCGTACTGGCCACGAACGTTTTACCGCAGGAACCGCTTTTTCAATCCAGTATATGGTAGAAAATGGCTGATTGAGTGCTGAAGTATGTTCTTTCGAAATAGTATTGACCTTGTTAAATTGCTCCACCGCATTTTCTGCCATCTTACCAAGTATACTAGCTGTTACCGTATCTTCTGGATTTTGCTCAATAATACGACGTAAACTGTCCGTCAATTGTGCTACTTGTTGTTGACTTATTTTTACCTCCTTTTCATATAAGGTAGATAAATCTTTCTTTTTTTCAGTGATGATATTTTTATTCAGTGTATCTAGCTTGTATACAATGTAATTCGCCATTTCAGCAGCAAAAACAGGGTCTTCATCTGTAACAGACACTGTAAGCATCCCTTCAGTTGTTTTGGTTATTTTGAAATGACCTTGTAAAGCCAAAGATACCCAGTGACCACTTTCAGGGTCATCTTTCGCAATATCATAATGCTCATATAAATTGAACTTCTCAATTACTTTTCCTTGCAAGGCACGAGAATTCGCAAGGGTAATACAACGATCCACATCAGCCTTTCCACCAAATAAATAGACAGTTCCTTTCAATTCTTCAGTAAATAGATTTCCTCGATCCATCATATGTGGATTACTTACTTGAAACAAGGCATTTGATGTATAGTATTCTTTCATCATCATTGAGACAATGGCACTGCCAATTGCCGCTATGGCGCATACGATAATAATGGGTTTTATCCATTTTATCAGTATACGTATTAATTCTTCCATATTATTGAAACATAAGGTAAGGCGAAGTAAAATGCAGGAGTATAAAAGCTAAATTTGTGTAATGGTTATTTATTACATGTTGATAATCAGAGCTATTAAATAAATGTTCTCTAAAGAATATCAAAGCTTTACAAATGTGGCGTAAAGGTAAGAAAATAACACCTATTTACTAGAAAGCAAGATGCCTTTAATGGTTGCAAGGTGGTGAATAATCATTATCTTTACCGCATGGAAATTATCTCTTATAATGTAAATGGTATTCGGGCCGCCATTCGAAAAGGATTACTAGATTGGCTAAAAGAAAATACCTATGATATAGTATGTATACAAGAAACCAAAGCTAATCCAGATCAACTAGATGTAAGCCTTTTTGAAGACTTAGGTTATCATCACAATTGGTATAGTGCCGAAAAAAAAGGATATAGTGGTGTTGCCATACTGAGTAAACAAAAACCCGATCAAGTGGTAAGGGGCTGTGGTATAGAAACATATGATAAAGAGGGGCGGATTATTCGAGCTGATTTTGGAGAGCTGTCTATTATTTCCGTTTATATTCCCTCTGGTAGTTCAGGCGATGCCAGACAAGAAATTAAAATGCAGTTTCTAGCCGATTTTTATCAATTTTGTGATGACCTAAAAAAAGAACGTCCCAATCTAATTATTTCAGGAGATTATAATATTTGCCATAAAGAAATTGATATTCACAATCCCAAAACAAATAAAAACACATCTGGATTTTTACCTGAAGAAAGAGAGTGGATGGAGTCTTTTTTTAACAATGGTTTTATTGATACCTTTCGTCATTTTAATCCCCAACCGCACAAATATAGCTGGTGGAGCTATCGCGCCAATGCTAGAGCCAATAACAAAGGTTGGCGCATTGATTACCAAGCAGCCACCGAACCACTTAGAGATCGCTTAGTTGCAGCCGATATTTATCCCGATGTCATGCAATCCGATCATTGTCCCATCTATTTGAAGATTAAATAACTCTCCTTATGCGGAGTTCTCCTTATACCTTACTACTTCTTGTATTTGCCTTTTTACTACTGGGGCGAATACAAAACGCAGATGCTCAAACAGAAGAAAAAAACTGGTACTTTGGTAATGGAATTTATGGACTTCGAATCACAGACAATGCCATCCAAGTTGTCAATGACAAAGCATCATTAGATGGAGGAGCAATGGCAATTGCGACAGTGCCGAGTACAGGAGATATTATTTTTTATACGGATGGTAGAAGGGTGATTGATGCTTCACATGCACAAATGCCCAATGGGGTAGGTTTGTGGAATCCTGCTGTGTTTCCCCTTTTGGACTTTTTATATGGTATTGAAGAACCTTATAGTCAAACAGTAGGAATTACCCCAAAGCCAAATGACTGTGGTAGATACTATATCTTTACCAATACAACAAATACGTACAATGGAGATGCCTCTGAATTGCGTTACTTCTTGGTAGACGCAGAGGCCGCAGGAAATGGAACCCTAGCCAACCCATTAGGAGATGTGATGGATACGCCCTATGCCTCCCTACTGACAGATAACACCTCAGAGGGAATGATTACCACACGTTCAGATCGTAAAAATCAATATTGGCTAGTCTATCATACGCGCAATACCAACAATTTTCAAGTATTAAGTATCAATAATAGTGGAATTGCGGCAGCACCTAGTACCTATTCATTGGGTGCTGTAATGACTGTTGCCAATCTTAGTATTTATTATGTAGACAAGCAAAATGCAAAAATTGCAGTCGCTCCTAAAACACCAGGAACGAATATCATCCTGCTCAATATGAACTTAGTAACTGGAGCATTAAGCTTGGACAGAACGATCGCAGGAGCAGGATATAACGATTCTCCAGACGCAAATATATATGATACAGCATGGTCCTCCGATGGAACAAAGTTGTACTATTCTAGAATGGGTACTCCCATTGGAAATAATGGAGGGGTATACCAAGTAGATTTGGCAACTAATGCCATCAACCTTGTTTCGCCTCAAACTGCGGGAAGTTATAGTATTAAAAAAGCTCCTAATGGTAGCATTTACCACCTATCATCCAATATTTTTGATGGAGATATAACCCTGCCACATCAACTCAATTGTATTGAAAACCCCAATGGAAATGCGGTAGACTATCGAGCAAATCCTGTAGCACTCTCCACCTACAATAGTTTGCCAGTACGTTGGACGGGTAAAAATTTTCCCGAATTTATGCCCATAGATAACCTAGCTCCCATTGCTAGAGATACCGCTATTTTTATGACTTGTTTCCCTTCCCCCAACCCACCAGTTACAATTGATCCTATAGCACATGATTACGATCCTGATGGCGATGATTTCCGAATTGAAACAGATATTACTGCACAAGTAGGAACGGTGCAAACAGATGCCACAGGATTAAGTATTACCTATACACCACCCGCTTCCAATAATTGTTTTACAGCCGATACCATTACCTATGCTATTTGTGAATATCCAAAAGATATACATTGCTTTTATCGTTGTGATACAGCGCAAGTATTTATTTGTTTACAACCAACCGATTTTACAGTGTCAACTAGCTCAGATGTCCAAATATGCCCAGGACAACAAACTCAATTATCTGTTACTGGTGGTAGTAATTATAGTTGGAGTAATCCCGAAACA
>JAHDHP010000075.1:7935-15118 GCA_020631245.1 Bacteroidota bacterium
TATCAAGTACGTATTCTTACTGATCCAGCCGATTATTTTGCACAAAATATATCAGTTGTTGATTTCAACCAGAATATTAGATATAATGCAGCAAATAATAATGCTTGTACAACCATAGATGAATTCACTTATGAATTATGTGATCTTGTATGTGGGGTATGTGATGAAGGAGTAGTAAGAGTTTGTCTCGAAACAGAAGGCATCGCTTTAGATGCAGGAGAGGATATTACAATATGTGCAGGTGAAACAACAATACTTACTGCCACAGGCAGCAGTTCCTATCTTTGGGACAATGGAAGTAGTAGCGCGACTATTACAGTCAATCCACTTCAAACAACTACCTACAATGTGACAGCTACTGATACTGATGGATGTACTAGTATAGATGATGTGACGATCACTGTAATAGAACCACCTGTAACGTCCTTAACAGCAGGAGCTAATACTTGTAATGCCGCTGAAAGTGGAGCTAGTACAACGATTAATCTTGACAATCTGATCCTAGAAGATACAGGAGGGACTTGGACAGCGGATGCTACCAATCCTGTGAATGTGCTACTTGCTGATCCGACATCCATTGATTTTGATGGCTTACCAGCAGGAACATACAATTTTACCTATACACTCATAGCCACTGCTCCTTGTACCAATCAAAGTGCAACGACTACTATTAATGTAGCAGACTGTAACTGCCCCAATGTCAATACAATTGCTACCAACGAAACACTTTGTAATGACACTGGTACATTTAACCTCCAAAGTCTAGAAGATACAGACATAGAGGCAGGAACATGGAGCATTGGTAATACAGCAGACTTTACCAACCCCGCCTCCATCCAAACCGACGGTATTACTTTCGATGCCACCAATGCCGATGCAGGAACCTATATCTTGACTTATACCCTTGATAATCCTTTTGGGGGTGACTGCCCTGCTAGTTCTTCACAAAGTATTATCGTGTATGAAACACCTAGAACAACAGCAGGGATACAAGAAATATGTTTAGGGAATAGTATTGAGTTAAATGCTAGTGGAGGAATGTCCTACCAATGGGAAGATGGTACCAATAATGCTAGTATCACTGTTGCCCCGACAAGTAATCAAACATATCAAGTAACCGTAACAGGAGAAGGAAACTGTAGTGTTATAAGTACATTTGATGTAGTGGTTATCACTCCTCCTAATGCTTCATTAAGTGCAGGAACAAGTGTCTGTAATTCAACAGCGAGTGGCGAATCAACAAGCCTAAATTTTGATGATTTTGTAGAAGGAGATACCAATGGAACTTGGCAAGAAACAGGAACTAATTCAGGAGTTGATTTGAGTAACACCAATATTGTCAATTTTGTAGATGTCACTCCAGCCACCTATACCTTCGAGTACACAGTGGCTGGTATAGCTCCTTGTACTACAACGAGTGAAACCATAGACATTATAGTCAATAATTGTGATTGCCCCATCGTAAGCACACTTCCTCCAAGTAATTCTATTTGTAATAATACAACCTTCAATCTTTCTGATTTAATGCCCAATACAATCGCAACAGGAGTATGGAGTATTAGTAATACCAATAACTTTACCAATCCCGCCACCCTGCAAACCGATGGATTGACTTTCGATGCTACCAATGCCGATGCTGGAAGCTACGAATTGACTTATACCTTAACCATTCCAGTTATTGGTATTTGTCCTGTGTCCTCCACACAAACAATAGAAGTAAACGCTTTACCTACGGCAAGTATAACGGGCAATACCATTATTTGCATCGAAGAAAGTACCAACTTAATAGCAAGTGGAGGGACAAGCTATATATGGAACAATGGCGAAACAACATCAGCAATAGAAGTAAGTCCAAGCATAAATACAAGTTTTGAAGTAACCATAACCACTGATGCAGGTTGTTCTAGTACAACCAGTACATCTGTTACAGTACTAGGAGAACAACCTATTGTAAATGATGACTTATATACCGATTGCGTAGCGAGTGGAGCCACCAACACACTTACCTCACCACTACTCAACGATCAAGGGCTTAATCCAGATAGTGTAATCGTGACAATCATGTCCATACAATTAGGACAAGCAACAATAAACCCCACTACCCAAGAGATCAACTATACCGCCCTTGCCGACAACGCCTGTATTGCCAATGACACCCTCACTTATGAAGTATGCCATATAAGTTGTAATAGCCTATGTGATAGCGGGCAAATAGTAGTCTGCCTAGCCACAGATGGATTTGATATTACAGTTAGCGAAAACCAAGAAATATGCCCAGGTGAAACCGCAAATCTAAGTGCATCAGGAGCCACGCGCTACGAATGGCAACCTGCAGCAAGCCTAGATAATCCAAGCAGTGCCACACCAACGGCATCGCCCACCGAAACAACAACCTATACCGTCACCGCCTATGATGATTTCGATTGTACGAGTACAGGTAGTGTTACCATTAGCATCAATAACGATATACCAATAGCCAACTCCGACGAAGAAAATACCAACTGTGTAGCCATCACAACAACAAGTTCACTTGATATTTTGTCCAATGACCAATTTAGTACATCGCCTTTTACAGAAATTATAAGTGTACAACTAGGTACTGCAACAATAAATCCTGATGCTACTTTATCGTATACTGCTCCCATTGCCAATGCCTGCACCCTATTCGATACTATTCAATATCGAATTTGCAATCCCACTTGTCCAAGTTTGTGCGATACTACCTTTGTAAGCATCTGCCTCCAAACAGAAGGTATACCTGCTAATGCTGGGGAAGATGCTACTATTTGTCAAGGAGCCAGCACGACCCTCACTGCCAGTGGAGGAGTCCGTTACGAATGGTCACCCGCCACAAGTTTAGATGATCCAACAAGTGCGAGTCCAACAGCGACACCTCTTAGTACCACCACCTACACCGTCACCGTCTACGATGCCAACAATTGTTCAGGAGTAGATGATATAACCATCACCATAGATGATACCACACCACAGCTTACCAATACCAACGAAAACCAATGCTTATCTACAAACGAATCAACTACTTTAAACCTATTCAATCAATGTAATAATTGTACAGATGCTAGTGATCTAGTCGCTACCATTTTACCCTCAAATAGTATTGGAACAGCCCAACTCAATGGCTTAGAATTAAGCTATACAGCCCCTAGTACCAATCCATGTACAACGAGCGACACCATCGAATTCCAAATATGTCGATTGAGCTGCGCTGATTTTTGTGATACCGCCCAATGGGTACTCTGTTTAAATCAAGAAGGATTAACCATCGACATCCAAGCCCCCACCATTATCTGTCAAGGAGATAGCGTACAATTACAAGCGAGTGGAGGAACATTTTACAACTGGCAAGCCACCAATGGCATCCAAAACCTAACCACCTCCAATCCCTATGTCAGTCCCACACAAACCACCACTTACACTGTCGAAGGAAACGATGGAAATACCTGTACAGGAAGCAGCAGCATCGAAATTGTAGTAGATATAGACGAGGTAAATGCAAGCGAAGGAACCACCTTATTTCTAGGGGAAAGCACCACCTTAACTGCCTCTAGTGGCTTTGATTCATACACGTGGTTCCCTGCCACAGGACTAGATAATCCCAATAGTCAATCACCACTTGCCACACCCGATACCACCACCACCTACCTCCTTACCGCCATCAATGTCAATGGATGTAGCTATCAAGACTCCGTCCAAATCATCGTCAACGACAACTGCGATCCTGTTCGAATGCTACCATCCGCTTTTAGCCCCAACAATGACGGCATGAACGACCAACTTCAACCACTCAGCACCAATATCGAAAATTATGAATTGCTGATCTATAACCGTTGGGGCAACCTCGTTTTTGAAAGCACCGATCCCCTCCTTTCTTGGGACGGCACTTGGAAAAATGAAATCCAGCCGCTAGGCGTCTACGTATTTAGCCTACGATTTAACTGCAAAGGCAAAGCCCATTTCCAAAAAGGACACATCACCCTTATGCGCTAAAAAAAATAAACAAAGGAAATTCAACAGACTGCCATTTAATAGGAGGTAGCCCAAAGTCCCCTCTTGGGAGGGGTGCGGGGTGGGTTTGCAATTAAAAAAAATGTTTCTTTGGGCGTACCCTTCCACAGGTATTAGATGATTGTGGGCTTGATAAGAATGCGTAACACTCACACAATCCCTCTAGCCCACAATCCCCCAATCCCTGTTTCAGGTCGGGCTTTCGGCTAATATGTGGCTACTCGGCTACTGTTCAGTATGGTCGTCCCTTGTCTTCGCTCAGACCGCTCAGCCTGCGGCACTCCCTACTTCACAAGCAGCCTCCTCACGCCCCATTCCGCCTCTATCCCTTACGCAAACTCTTGAAAAATGCCTAATTTCTACATACAGAAAGATGCGCTGCATCTAATAACAATTAATGTTTTATTGAAAAATACTTGTTTCTTCACACCAAATGGATTTTCTTACTAATCACCCGTACAGACAAGGCATGCCTTGTCTCTACCTATTCTCCTCCAACCACCCCACCGCAAAATCCACCAACGGCACCATCGGCACCAAACGACTCTCCGCCTGCCCCACCAAACCAACATTGGTACCCGTTTTCAAAAACTCAAAGGTCTCACCCAACTTTGCAAAATCATCACTATCATAACATAGGCTATCATACTCGACCCACTGTCGCTCACCATCAATCAGCATCGCAGCCCCTTGCCGCTCATTCTTTTTGCCCTTATAGTTCGCCCAATGCTCTGCAAGATGTAACGACGTATTATTAGCATGAGTCACACCAATAAGGAGGATATGCGCCCCCAATTCATACAATTTACCTAGTGGTGAAGTTTCCCCCATGCTATCTTCTATTGTTTGTGTACTGATGATATATTCGGCTTTTGGGCCACGAGCTGCAAACGAATCACAAGGATGAAAACTACGTAAGGTATCGCGTTGACAACGAAATGCTTCAGGAATAGCTCCCATACCTCTGGTAGGAGAAAGATCAGGCAGATAAGGTGGGCGTTCCGCACGAATAATGGGCCACCACGATTCAGGGACAGGTGGAGCCGACCAATAGGATGGTTCGGTATTATCAGAGGTGAAGGTGGGCATCACCAAATTACCCGTTTCCCCCAACACTTCTTGGAGAGCTAAAATGACAGCAGTTGGGCCACCAGCCACCCAGCCAATCGATTTGAGGGAGGAATGAACAATAAGACTCATCCCTTCTTGAATGCCTAGTTTTCGGAAATCGGCAGCGAGTGTTTGGGGTGTGTTCGGTCGTTTGCTTTGGTCAATGACCTTTCCTTCTTTTTTGATATACATGGATTTTTTATTACGTTAACACTGAAATACAACATCTAAGCCTCTAAGATAAGTTACTTTTTATTTTTGTTTGCTTCACTTACAAACGTAAAGATATATGGACAAATCTCTCTACAAACAGATCTTCTATCACCTGCTATTATCTTCCCCAGTAATTGCTTTTCTTCAGGTAACACCGCTCTATCTTCTTTATGATTACAAAGTTCAAACTTTTTTTGAACTTTGGTCAAAGACATTGATTGGTGCCTTAGTTTGGTGGGGGATTCAAATTCTAGTTTTTCATTATTTAAAAAAGAGGAACTATCCAGGTTGGACGATCGGATGTAGTTTACTAGTTATCGCCTTTTTAGTAGTTTTCCTAACAACAAATCTTTCTCCCATACTCACTCCTGGGATCATGTCCTTTTCAGCCGAAACCCGATTTATATTTCGATGGGCAGTAAATATTTCTGCCAATTTCATCATTTTTCTATTACTGGATCTGATTTATTCTCGGGAAGAAAAACTACGCTTACTCAAGCACAATACGGAACTCCAATATCAACATCTCGAAAGCAAATACAATTTATTGAAGGCGCAAATCAACCCCCATTTTTTATTTAATGCATTGAATATTTCTAAGTCATTGATTAAAACCCAACCCAAAGATGCCGAGAAATACATCGTTGGATTATCTGAATTTTTAAGAAATTCATTGAATGATCAACAAAAAACGATAGCTTTAAAAAAAGAATTGGCTCATTCCCAGCAATATCTAGATTTGCAAAAAGTTAGGTTTGAAAATGCCATTGACTACAATTTCCATATTGAAGAAATTCACTTGGAAAAAACTTTGCCCTTTTTTAGCCTGATTATCTTAATTGAAAATGCAATCAAACACAATACTTTTTCCAAAGAAGTACCTTTAAAAATTAGTGGACGCGTAGAAGACGGTTTTTTATGTATAAAAAATGAAATTAGAGCAAAGAAAGGAGTTGTTTCAAGCCATACAGGCTTATCTAATTTGAATGAAAGAAGCCAAATGCTTTCAGGGGAGGAAATTCGGATTGAAAATGATGGACAAACGTTTACAGTCAAAATAAAATTAGTAGAAGGATGAGAGTTTTGATTATAGAAGACGAAAAAATAACAGCCGATGATTTGGCTTACTCGATTAAAGAAGTCCGGCCAAGTTTCGAAATAATTAAAACGGTCGGTTCTATAAAATCTGCAATTGAATTTTTAAAAAATCACCCTGCCTTAGACTTGATTTTTTCAGACATTCAATTGACAGATGGTTTGAGCTTTGATATTTTTAAAAAAGTGGAAGTAAATGTACCTGTCATTTTTTGCACAGCTTATGACGAGTATGCGCTAAATGCTTTTGATGCTAATGGAATCGCTTACTTATTGAAACCTTTCACTACCAACACCATTAAAAAGTCCATTGAGAAGTTTGAAAAACTCACCCAACAAAAAGACGACAAATTGACTCAATTGATTCAACACTTAGAACAATCTACTGTGCAAACAGTTAGTTCTTCTATACTCATTTATCAAGGAGAAAAAATCATACCTATCAATTTTGACAATATTGCTATTCTATATCTTCAAAATGGTATTGTTAAACTGCATACTTTTGATCATCAAATTTTTACCACTACAAAGACACTGGAAGAATTAAATAAAATGCAACATCCCCATTTTTTTAGAGCGAATCGCCAGTATCTTGTTCACAGAAAAGCCATTAAAAGTGCCGCTAAATATTTTAATCGAAAATTGGTACTACACCTCCATTTTCCTTTCGAAGAATCCATCATTATTAGTAAAGAAAAAGCAAGCAGCTTTTTAGACTGGTTAGCACATAGTTAAGTAC
>JAHDHP010000076.1 GCA_020631245.1 Bacteroidota bacterium
AAATGGTGACCATTGCGTAAGCCATTTGGGTAATACGTTGTAGGTCATTTTGCGCTCCAGTCGAAATTTTCCCGAAGATAATCTCTTCTGCGGCACGTCCACCTAGGGTCATACACATTTCGTCGAGTAATTGCTCGGTCGTGTATAAGTATTGTTCTTTAGGTAAATATTGCGCATAACCTAAAGCAGCGATTCCGCGCGGCACAATAGTTACCTTTAATAATGGATGGGCGTATTTGAGATACCAACCACTAATAGCGTGTCCTGCTTCGTGATAGGCAATAATTTCTTTTTCTTCGGGCGAAATGATTTTATTCTTACGTTCCAAGCCTCCAATCACACGATCAATTGCTTCTTGGAAGTCTCCCATATCAACTGCCATTTTATCTCTACGAGCAGCGATCAGTGCGGCTTCATTACAAACATTGGCAATATCGGCACCAGCAAAACCAGGTGTTTGTGCAGCTAATTTATGCGAATCAATATTATCACTTGTTTTTAAAGGCTCTAAATGAACTCTAAAAATTTGCTCTCTACCTACCACATCTGGCTTATCAATAGCAATTTGTCGATCGAAACGACCTGGACGCATCAAGGCACTATCAAGTACATCGGGGCGGTTGGTTGCTGCCATAATGATAACCCCTTTATCACTTGCAAAACCATCCATTTCTACGAGTAATGCATTGAGGGTATTTTCACGTTCATCATTTCCTTGCATCATATTACGTCCTCTAGCACGACCAATGGCATCAATTTCATCAATAAAGATAATACATGGTGCTTTTTCACGTGCCTGCTTAAATAAATCACGTACACGCGATGCTCCCACTCCTACAAATAGTTCCACAAAATCGGAACCAGAAATAGAGAAGAAAGGCACTTTAGCTTCTCCTGCTACTGCTTTTGCCAAGAGGGTTTTACCTGTACCTGGAGGGCCGATGAGTAATACTCCCTTTGGAATTTTACCTCCTAGCGAGGTATATTTTTGTGGGTTTTTTAAGAAATCGACGACTTCTAATACTTCTTCTTTGGCTTCATCTAATCCAGCAACGTCACCGAAGGTTACATTTACACTTCCTTCTCCATCGAAAAGTGTTGCTTTTGACTTACCAATATTAAAGATTTGCCCACCAGGGCCACCAACACCTCCACTGACACGTCGCATAATTATAATCCAAACGATGATAAGGATGGTAAGTGGTAGTAGCCACCCAATCAATCCAGACCGCCAGTCGGTACGCGTATCACTATCGGTCGCAAAACCATAGTCGGGATTTGCTTCTTGGATAGAACGCAATTTGGTATCGAAGTTTTCTACAGAGTTGATTGTAAAATAATAGTGAGGGCCAATATTAGTTCCTAGCTTTGATTCTCCTAATTCATCTTGGTATTTACTGACTGAATTGGGTTTAAGAAAAACCTCAACTTTTTCTTTATTGACGACTATTATCCGTTCGACATCATTGGTAGGTAATATTTTGCGAAAGAATTCCTGTTCAGAAACCTTTTTCACATTAGATTTTAGCTGTGTGATCAGCGTCGATGCCAGTAAGGCTAAAACGATAAATCCAATAATCCAATAATAATTGAACTTGTTGTCTTTGGACTCATTGTTTCCGTTATTAGTATTCTGGTTATTTCCGTTGTTATTCATTGTCAAAGTTTACGCTTATTCTTTCAAGTGATATTTATAATGGTTAAATGATAGAAATGTTCTATCATTTAACCATTACCTATTTCTTATTTTTAATGCCTGAAAGAAACGATTTATTATTGTTATTGCCTATTATTTCCTTAGATCCATCAGGGAGATGGCGTGTTGTAATAGCGTCTGCCCAAAGCTCTTCTAAGGAATAACGATGGCGAGCATCTTTATGGAAAATATGTACCACTATATTAAAAAAGTCTAATAACACCCATTCATAGGTGCGAGTCCCTTCGTAGTGTAGTGGAGATTCTCCAGTAGCTTGTTCTACGTTAAAAGCAATATTATCAGCGATGGCTCGAACTTGTGGGGGGGAAGTTCCCTCACAAATGATAAAATAATCCCCCATAGCGTCATCTAGTGCCGTCATATCAAGGCTGATGACCTCTTGTCCTTTCTTATCTAGAATGCTGTCGGTAATAATTTCAACCAAAGCTTGGATGGGATTTAAATTCTCTTTTTTCTCTATATTCGTCTTCAAGTAGTTAATTATTAGTGAAAATATCAAAAGTACGAATAATCTTGGATACATATAACACCACAATTGTCGGAAAGGTTTTTGTAGAATTAGATAAGGTTGACTCTACCAACAACTATGCAGCTAATTTGTTACAAAAAAGCCAGGTTATAGAAGGTACTGTCATCTTAGCGCATGATCAGTACCAAGGTCGTGGGCAACGTGGGAATAGCTGGGAATCAAGAAGTAACAAAAATATTACCATAAGTATCATTTTATTTCCCAAAAAGCTACTTGCCTATCAACAATTTCACCTCAACCAAGCAATAACCATTGCTTGCCTTCAATTCCTTACTAAGATAGGTGGAAAAGGCTTTCAGATTAAATGGCCTAATGATCTTTACCATAAAGATACGAAATTAGGCGGCATTTTAATTGAAAATACTGTTTCTGGTAATTATTTATCTACTTCTATCGTTGGAATAGGTATCAATGTAAATCAAAATGTTTTTTCTGATCAATTAACAAATGCCACCTCCTTAAGCATCATTACTCAAAAAGAGTTTGATATTGTTACCTTAGTCAAGCAGTTGTGTTATTTTATAGATCAACAATACCTACTATTAATTCAGCAGCAATTTGACACCTTACAAACTCAGTACCTCCAACGTTTATATCGTTACCAAGAGTTCCATTATTATGAAACAAATAACAAGCGGATAGAAGGACAAATTGTAGATGTGCTGTCTAGTGGACAATTAGTTATAGAAACAAAGGATCAAAACAAGCATCTTTTTTCTTTTAAAGAGATTAAATATATTATATAAACCCTTCGTACATTCAATTGATAAGCAAGCTTCTTTTTACCTAAATGACAAATTATAGGCTTATGCTCTCTTGTACCCGTATTTTCTTCTTATTATCAAGCCTTCTATTATTGGTTAGTCAGGTTTGTTATGCGCAAGATACTCCCCTACCTAGTAATCAACTAACAAAAGAGTCATACACCTCCATTTCAACTACCTACACGAGTGATATGCTTCGGGTAATTGGGCAAATGGATAGAGCGATGACCACCCAAGAATTAATCAATGCTGCTAGTCAGTTTGAGGTGATTGGTCAACAAGCTCCTACCGAATGGTTGCCCCCTTATTATGCAGCTTATTGCTATACCGTGATGGCATTCATGACCAAAAAAGATTTGACCTTAAAAGATACTTACCTCATAAGTGCACAATATCACTTAGATAAAGCCCTTCGTATTGATTCAAATAATGTAGAGGTATTAGTGGTACAAGCTTATATCTATCAGATGAAAGTAGATGTAAATCCAACAAACAGACTTCAAGAGTATGGCACCCTGGCACTCATGTCCTTAGAAAAAGCGACTACTATTAATCCTAACAATCCTAGAATTTACTATCTACAAGCACAAAATTTATTTTTTGCTCCTCCTTATGCTGGTGGGGGACTAGATCGCGCCTGCCCTATTGCTACCATTGCTGCTTCTAAATACGAAACATACAGTTCTCCTAGTACCCTTCATCCCAAATGGGGCGAAGCAATGACCAATTATATGCAACGAGTTTGTCAATCTATTAGTAAATAGGCTTTTTCGCCTACTTTTACTAGTACTGTTCTTTTGGTCAATTCGCTTTTTGGGCTATCTTTGCACGCTATGGAAAAAAAAGCTTCTCTCAAGGATATTATCTCACATTGCAAAGAGTATGGGTTTATCTTCCCTTCTAGTGAGATTTATGATGGTCTAAGTGCTTCTTATGACTATGGACCTAATGGCGTGCAACTCAAAAACAATATCAAGGACTATTGGTGGAAATCAATGGTACAGCTTCATGAAAACATTGTTGGATTGGACGCTGCTATTTTGATGCATCCCAAAGTATGGAAAGCATCTGGACACGTAGATGCCTTTAATGATCCAATGATTGACAATAAGGACTCTAAAAAGCGTTATCGAGCTGATACGCTTATTGAGGACTATATCAGTAAGATCGACAATAAAATAGAAAAAGAGGTCACTAAAGCAGCCAAGCGATTTGGTGATGCTTTTGATAAGGAACAATTTGTGACGACCAATCCGCGTGTCCTCAAAAATGTAGCAAAACGAGACGGCGTTCAAGAAAGATTGAATAAAGCTCTACGAGAAGATGATTTGGTGGAACTAAAAAACATTATTGTTGATTGTGAAATAGCTTGCCCAGATAGTGGTTCTCGTAGCTGGACTGATGTACGTCAATTTAACCTCATGTTTTCTATGCAATTTGGAGCATTGGCTTCTGAAGCAGAAAACAGTGTGGTATACTTGCGTCCAGAAACAGCACAAGGTATTTTTGTCAACTTCTTGAATGTAAAGAATGCGACTCGTCAAAAAGTGCCTTTTGGAATTGCTCAAATAGGTAAAGCTTTCCGTAATGAAATTATTGCTCGCCAATTTATTTTTAGAATGCGCGAGTTCGAACAAATGGAAATGCAGTTCTTTGTACGTCCTGGAGAAGAAATGAAATGGTACAACTATTGGAAAGAGGCTCGTATGAAATGGCATCAGGCAGTTCACCCAAGTGAAAAGCTTCGGTACCACGATCATGAAAAATTAGCGCATTACGCAAACGCAGCCTTAGATATTGAGTTTAAATTTCCAATGGGATTCCGTGAGCTTGAAGGAATTCACTCTCGTACGGATTTTGATTTGAGTAGTCATCAAGATCTTTCTGGAAAAAAATTACAATACTTTGATCCAGAAATAAAAGAAAGTTACGTTCCTTATGTAGTAGAAACATCTATAGGTCTTGATCGTATGTTCTTTGCTGTTATTGCAAATGGTTATACCACTGAACAGGTTCCTAATGCCAAAGGAGGTACAGACGAACGTACCGTACTAAAAATACATCCTTATTTGGCTCCTGTTAAAGTGGCTATTTTACCTTTGCTCAAAACCAAACCCGAACTTACGTCTAAAGCAAGGGAGGTATTTGATCTATTAAAAGTGATTACAGATTGTCAATATGATGAGAAAGATGCTATTGGTCGTCGTTATCGCCGCCAAGATGCTATTGGAACACCTATTTGTGTTACGATTGACTTTGATACCCTAGAGGATAATACTGTTACTATTCGCAATAGAGATACACTTGAACAAGAAAGAATCGCTATTGATCAGCTTCCTAATATTATTTTGGAAAAAATTAAATTTCCCAATCTTTAAAAAAAAATGGCAAATTTGAAATGCCTGATAGACAAAAAGTTAAGCTGGTTTTACGCAATTAGTTTAATTTTTTGTCATAAAATTGCAAGCAACTATTGTTTTTTTTAACATATTTGCTTACCTTTAACTTCAACAATAGGCATAATATAGAATAATATACCCCAAAGAATCCTTTAAACACACTCAGATTGATTGGTACCATGTATTCAGCAATCTAAGTTTCTTCCATATAAATAAGACTCACTAAGTATTCCCCTCAATATTTTGTGTCTTATATTTTTCCCCTTTCATTTTTATATTTAAGAAACAGACTTTTCTGTAGAAATCATCAGTGATTTGTCACAATTCACTATTGATAGACAGGAACTGTAATATTACAAAAACATAGCATGTCATCTATTCAAGATATGCTCAAGTGGTACGTTTATTGTTATCAAATACAAAAAAATAATAAATTATTACATTTCACAAGTCATTACTTTCGCAATATAAGAGTTAAAATAACCGTTTTAGACTACACTACCAGAAGATACACTTAGCATTAGTTTTAGCAAAAAGAACTTTACATACAAGAACAATTAAACGAGGTCAATAATGAGGTATTTATTAATTTTTTCACTCTTAGGCATGATGCTTCTGCCTTCTAAGCTGGTTTCAGCATTGGGAGATGGAGATTATGACCTAACCCTCATAGGTATCGTACTAGATAATAATACGAAAGAACCTATGCAAAATGCTACCGTGGTTTTAGTAGAAACTGATGATAACCACATTTATCAAACTACTACTACCCAAGATGGACGATTTTACTTTCAATTAAGTAAAGAAGAAGAATATCAAATTTATGCTGCTGGGAAAAATGGAATCACTGGAGAAGTAAAGACTATTCAAACGTACAATAAACAGAAGCCAGAATTATTAAATGTCATTCTTACCATAGAAGATGATTTTTTGTATAAGGTAGAACCAATGGATGATTTTAGTGAAGCGAGTTATGAGTTTGAGACATATCGTCCCAATGCAGTGGTTTTTAAAGTACAATTTGGAGCCTTTAACAATTCTCCTGATGATGATATGTTAACAGGTATTGAAGGTGATATTGAACAAGAACGTGCTCCTAATGGACAGATTCGTTATCTGGTAGGAAACTACCAAAACCTACAAGATGCTCGTGCAATGAAAGTAAAAATGCGCGATATGGGATTTGCTGGCTCTATGATCATTACCTACTTAAAAGGTGAAAGGTCTAATATTCCTCCAGAGGAAGCAAGTAAACTCAGTGATAATAATTATTAATGAGAAGTAGATCTCATTTCATGAATAGTAATTAAAAAAGGAGAACTGAATAATTCAGTTCTCCTTTTTTAATTACCCAAAATAGACTGGCTTAATTTTAGAACTATCTAAACAGTATTTGAACTATTCTGAAATTCTATTACTTTAGTAAAGGGAAATAAATAATAGAACTAGATAAATAAGGAATGGAAAATTTAAAAACAGTAGAAAAAGTAAGAATAGACAAGTGGTTATGGTCCATACGTCTATTTAAGACACGTACACTAGCAAGTGATGCCTGTAAAGCAGGACGTGTAAAAATTGAAGGTAAAACAGTTAAACCAGCGCGTTTAGCCCAAATTGGCGAAACCATCAAAGTACAAAAAGGACAAGAACAAAAAATAGTCAAAGTCAAAGCATTAATCGACAAACGAGTAGGCGCGCCACTAGCCGTCACTTGTTATGAAGATTTTTCACCACCATCACCTGTCCGACCAAAAGGCAAAAAATTAAGAGCTATTTTTCATCAGTTACCTAATGCTGCTCGTGAAAAAGGTACTGGACGTCCAACCAAAAAGGAACGTAGAGATTTAGATAAATTTACCTCCTAAAAAGCCTGTCTTGATTTTACCATATTATCAAGACAGCCTTTAAAATACAAATCGAAAAATCACAAAAGCACCACTATTTTAGCCCTTCCATAAGATTCCCACAAAACAAGCTCCATAAAACTTTAAAATTTTATATCTTTTCCTTTATTTTGAGGAAGATTTATAATTAAATGTGATTCCAATCAAAATGTACCCTAATTTGTCAATGGATTATTTTGCATAACACACACTTACTCAAATATTTTCAAACACAAATCAATCGCAATTCTATAATCCGTTATTATGCTCACTCGTGTACAGAATCAATCACATTTTTAAATAATTAACCTTAAGAATCATGAAAAAAATTTTATGTATTTTAATACTGACCCTGGGATGTATGTATACAGCTTCTGCACAAATTAATTATAAAAGTGCTGTAGGATTACGCCTTACTAATGGTGGAGGTATAACGTATAAGACTGCTATGGGCAATAATGCCTTTGAAGCAATAGGATACTTTAATTTGGGAAGAAAATCAAATCAAATTAACCTTAGCGGACTCTATGAAATCACTAAAGATATTCCTGGTGTTAACAACTTAGACTGGTATTATGGATTAGGACTAGGTGTAGGTATTTCAACTGGACACGAATTCGATGAAGATAATGGGCTTAACCTAGGTGTCGAAGGAATTGTAGGAATGGAATATACACTCCCCAAAGCACCTTTCAATTTCTCATTAGATTGGAAACCACGTATCGGTATTGGAAAAGGACCACTTTTTAGTGCTACTGGTATTGCATTATCTATCCGTTATGTACTCAAGAGAAATGGTGGCGGAGCTTAATATTTATACTTATTTTTAGGGCGTGACCCTACACTAAAAAAAGGCGCAATAGCATGTTTATGCTACTGCGCTTTTTTTAGTGTAGGGTCGGGCTATCCGCTTGTAGTTGGCTTATAGCTGCTAGTTCCGCATAGTCCTAGCGGTGTCTTCCGCTGTCAGCCCCGCTAGTCCTTGCTCCACAATAGCAGCCATTTCGCCAAGCTACCGCTACTATCCCTCACGCAGAAACGTCCGACGATTGAACGATTTACGTCCGACGGAGCTGAGGCAGCAACATATAGCCTCTATGAGGCGGTTTTATATCATTGCTCATCTGTGTGTATTGTCTCATAAACTGCTTTCGTTTTTCGAGCCATTTCATGATAAGAGAAAGCTTCTACTCTTTTTCTTGCCTGTTCCACTAAGGCAACTCGCAATTCCTCCTTATTCAACACCTCCTCTACTGCATCTGCCAAACCTTCCACATCTTTTATTGCAACCAACATCCCTGTTTTTCGATTTATAACCATTTCGCCTATTCCACCCGCATTGGTAGCTATAACAGGTACACCAGCCGCAAAAGCATCTAGTACAGAAGTGCCTAGGCCTTCTTTCTCCGATGTCATTAAAAACAAATCTAGTTCTGGAAGTATCTGTGGAATATCGGAGCGGAAACCAGTAAGGCTAATGGCATGTTCTAGCTGTTGTTCTTTTATAAAGCTTTCTATTTTTGAGCGTTCACTTCCCTCTCCTATTATAATAAAATGAGCCTGTAATCCTTTTTGTAACAAATGACTAGCAGTCTGTAAAAAGGTGAGGTGATCTTTGTGTGGAGCTAATGCTGCTACGATTCCTATTAAAGGTATATCTTCAGCAATACCACAAGCTTTTCGTAAACGTCCATCGGGTTTTACTTTAAATTTATCTATATCAACACCACTATGAACCGTTAGTACTCTTTTTTCGTATTTCTCTCCAGTATATTGCTGCATCACCTTTTTGATGGCGTCTGAAACACATATAATACGAACAACTTGTTGATGGAGATATTTGTAGCGTGTAAACCCGCTTTGCTTCGGAGCAAAATCTACCCTACGGGCAACAATTATAGGAGGAGTATTATGAAGTAGTGTAGTGGCGAGTATGGCGCGCGTATGAGCATGGGCATCATGGGTGTGTATCATATCAATCGCCCATTTCTCACAGTACTTTTTAACTTGAACTGCTAAAAGAGGATTCCACGCAGCTCCTTTAGGAAGTGAGTGATAGACAATATGTTGCTCTTTACAATAATGTTCCATCGCTCCCCCACTGGTACAAATCACATATTGAGTTACTCCTCCCAACTGTTGTAATCCTTTAATTAAGTAGGCTACTTGTTGTTCGCCTCCACGCCAAGAAATAGGCGTTGATACATGTAAAATATGTAAGGCTTTCATGTGGGAAAGATACGAAAAACGATTGACGGTTGAACGATGGAACGTCCGACGAGTGAACGATGGAAAGATTGATGTTTATCAGCCTAGCTACTGAAATTGGTCGTGAAAATCACCAGTGATGAGGCTGGCGGCAGCTCATAAAATAGCGTCCTATACTTATTCGCGCATTTGGGCACCCACAAGGGATGCCCTTACGCGTGAGGGATAGTAGTGGTAGCTTGGCGAAATGGCTGCTTTTGTGTAGCAAGGACTAGCGGGGCTGACAGCGGAAGACACCGCTAGGACTATGCGTAACTAGCAGCTATGAGGCAACTACAAACGGATAGCCCGACCTGAAACAGGGATTGAGAGAATGAGGGCTTGGGTGATTGGGTTGCGTTACGCGCTCATCAAACCAAGCCCACATTTCTCGAAAGCCCTGTAGAAGGGCACGCCCAGCAAATGATGACGGGAAGATTGAATGACTGGATAGTGTCTTTTCAAAAGACTGTATTTTTTATACCTATCAGATTTAAAAAACTGGGTAGACACACAGGTCTACCCCTACTCAAAATCTGTCATATTAACTTACCTATTTAATGATCTTTTTGGTAATTACTCCTTCACTTGTCTGGCATCGTATCAAATAAATCCCTTTGTTGAGTTGGTGAGTATTTAGCTCTATTTGTTGGGTGTTATTGGCTTTTTGGCTAATCACTAACTGACCTTGTCCATTGTAGATTTCTATTAATTGAATGGTTTGCCCTTCTGTTTGGACATTGAAACGGTCACCAATCGGATTCGGATATAGTTTGAGGGATTGATTATGTGTGAGAATCGGCTCATTGGCGATGACAATTTGATTGTTTTGCCCTTTTATTTCTATCCATTCTTCTTGTAAATTGATGGCGTGAATATTACTAAAACTTAGCTCATAAACGCCTGCTGTTTTTCCTAATAAGTCGTCGTCCATCACGAAATGTACTTCGGCTACTTTTCCATGTCCTTGTACTTCTTGTTGGTCGATGCGTACCATCGCGATGTCGATTTCACCACTTTCTGAATGATCGTAATATAGGGGGAGCATATTATTACTTTCTTCGCCAAACCAAGAGTTGATAAAGGCTGCCATCATGGTATTGGGTTTTACCAAGGCTGTATCGTAATTGACGGTAAAGGCGATGCCGTAAAGTCCTTCCACAGGATTATTTTCACTACCCAGCATTATATCTACTGCTACCATATCTCCAGGTTCTGCCTCGTCGGGTACACCAAAACTCAAATCGAAGTTGGCTGTTATGGCTGTTTTTCCTGACCATTTATGCATTTTACCATAGTTACGAAGAATGGCAATTCTATCTGTTGAATCTATAAGCCCATCTCCATTGGTGTCTACATGTTTTTTATTGTATGCCGAAGCAAAATCTGCTACCCAATCTTCACTAATCTGTGGTTCCCATGCTAGTAGGTCTGCATAATGTGTTGATGAACGTGGTGTTCCTGTTTTCCCATAATTTAGTCCGATAGGTAATAGGTCGAGTGCATTGGCTTCTCCATTATCATCGGCATCGCCTGGGAAGACGGGATCGACGATACAGTTTTCTCCTGATTCGTATATGAGTTGGTTATTTTCGAGATAGTGACAGAGATAAAAATGACTATCTCCTGCCATATAGGTGAGTCGGTCAAGTCCTATGCCTTCGATCCAGTACATGTATCCAATTTGAATATTGGAAACTGGGGTATAGGCTGCAATAAGCCATTTTCGACGTTCTTCCCCTGTCACTAATGTAATGGTTTCTTCTCTAAGGAGTTCAACAACTACCGTTCCGTACACAGCAGAATAAACAGAGAAGCGTTCTCCTAGCGGGGCACTGAAATCGTAGAGTAAGTATTCTTGCTCGCCGTCAGCAGGATAAATCCAGTAGCGTTGTGTACTTTTTATTTCTCGAACTGCTCCAAAGTAAACTTCTCCATCTACATGATTGCGATCGTACCATTTGACATAGGATATACCATTGATGATGGTGTCGCCTTTGGCGTATCGGTCTTTGATGGCTCCTTGGTTGTAGATGCCTCGTCCTTGTCTTAAATTGATGGAGGTAATCGGTTCATCTTCTGGTATATTGCACCCATTTTGAGTAAACGCATGATTGAAAGTTGGGGACTCATAGCATAGAAACCTTAACATGTATTTGCTATCATCAGTAGGGCCACGCGGCTTTAACCGAGGTTGCATAAAGGGGCCGTATGGTAGGTATACTTGTGCAGGCCCAATATACTGTAAGATAGGAATATCATCTATGTATATACATTTAAAATCATAGCCATCTATATTCCAAGTTGCAATAGAATCGACTCTGAATGTAACAGAATTACCTGACTCGTATGTAACCTCCCAAGAATCTCCGACTTCTGCGGTAAAATCATAGAGCATTTCAAAATCATCGTTTACTCGGTCATAGATATACACTTTGTCATTTTCCTCATAGGTATATAAGGTATCTTGCATTATGTATTTAGGATCTTCGGAAACAACAGCTCGACAGTTTTTTCCCTGAATTTCTTTTTCTGTTTGTAGTACTTCAATTTTAATGGTATCATAAACTCCAAAAAATGGCATTTCTTCTTGATAATACCAGGTAGCTCCAAATGGACACCATTCTGGTTCTTTAGGAGGGTATTCATATTTGCAATAGGCTTGATTGCCCGTATTATAGAAACCTAGAAATGGGTCTTCATAACAATTGAGTCCTTCCAAGTCTCCAAACCAACCGATTACTTCATTGCAATTATACTGAATATCATTTTCTAACATCGGGAAGATGCCTCCACTGCTTCCTCCTATGTTTTCAATTACTTCGAAAGAACCATCATCTTCTAGGTTTCCTGTTTCGAGTTCTATATAAGTCAATCCCAATTCAAAAGATTTGCGTATTTCGTCATTGATTCTTAATTCGCCTACCTTTATAACGGTGAGCTGAATATCATAACAATCGTCAAAACGCATTGTCCATGAATCTCCCACAGTTGCGTTGAAGTCATAGGCCATTTCAAAGGAATCATACTGATCGTTATAGTAGTAGACTTTATTGTCTTCTTTGTAGGTATAGACCTCTGCTGCTGGTGAATTCCCGTATAAGAAAGTGCATTGTTGTCCTTGAATAGTCATGGTATCAACTGCAAGGACTTCTTGATAAGTATAATTCGTGGTATTGATAAACTTGGAGTAGTGCCAAGTTGCCCCTAGTGGAGCCCACTCAGAGATGGTATCTTCTTCGACATCTATATTACGTTTGCAAAAAGAGCTACTTGTTCCATAGGTTAGTGTTTCATCTTGGTAGCAGTTCAGATTTTCTGGGCCTTGCCAATCAATTGTAAAACCAGTACAGGTATAATAGGCATTGAATAATGGATAGAGAGGTCCCATCGTCAAAGCTCCTATTTTTTCTATGACAAATACCTCTTCCGTTTCAATAAATGTGTCGGTATAAGCATCATAGCTATCTATTTGGTATTTAAACAAATCTAGATTATAGCCATTAGTATTAGCAACACCTGCATCTTTTGAACTCAAGATTACATAATAACAACTATCTATATTTAATCGCCATGATTCGTTTGCTCCTGCGTTGAAATCATACAGCAATTGGAAATAGGGCATAGAACTAGTATAAACATATACCTTATTATTTTCTTCATAGGTATATATATCTCCTATTGGGAAAACATCTTCTATAACACTGCATTTTTTTCCTCTAACAATTGCTGTATCCGTAATTTCTACTTTTACCAAAGAATCAGCTACCAGCATTTCATAATACCAAGTTGCTCCTAGTGGTGCCCATTCTAAATCAGCGGCTGTTTGTGTATAACCTATATTTACATTCCAAAATAATACGATACAAAAAATGATTCCTATTTTTCTCATGGATAATTTGTTTAATGAATAAGACCAGTTTTTTGATTGATATGCACAAATATAAAGGGGTAAATAGGACTTTTCAATTACAATTTTCGTACTTTATGAGATAAACACAGGGAACAAAAAAACCACAATATTCTAACAATCAACATCTTAAAACAAAATACTCCCCCGATTTATGAACAAAAAAGGCTATTGGGTATATTATGCATAAAAGTAAATTACTTCAAATATTACGTACTCTCAATTCAAAAGAGCTAAAACAGTTTGGACAGTATATTAAATCTCCTTTGTTCAATCAAAAAGAACAGTCTATTATACTATACGAGCATTTATTATCTTTTGCCCCTCTTTTTGAGGCAGCAGGTCTCAAAAAAGAACAGGTATTCAAGAAATTATATCCTCGCACTGCCTTTTCTGCACAGCGAATGCGCGAACAGACCTCTTATTTGTATCGCTTGGCAAAGGAGTTTTTGATTTACTTGGAAGGACAACAAGATGAATTGAAACAACAAGAGTTGTTGGTACGTCAACTGCGAAAAAGAGGTTTGTCTAATATTTTTGAGCTTCATTTTAAGCAGGCAAAAAAAGATACCGTATATACTGAGGATCAGCTATTGCACCAGTATCATATCGCCACCGAGGGGGATTATTTTTGGGGGCAGCAAAAATCGAGGCAATACAGTCGTTTATTAGATGAGCGAATGTTGCATTTGGATGCTTATTACTTGATTTCTAAGTTGAAGTTGTGTTGTGAGATGTTGAATCGACAAAATATCATTCAAGCACAGTATAATATCCGCTTATTAGAGGAAGTACTCGCCTTTTTGGAACAGCAAGAACACCCTTATCAAGAAGAAGCGGGGGTGCAGATTTATTACCATATTTTATTGACACTCTTGTATAGTGAAAAAGAAGCCTATTTTACTCGCTTAAAGGAATTATTAGCGACTTATGGCTCTCACTTTTCGAAAGGGGAAGTACGGGGCATGTATAAGTATGCGCAGAATTATGCGATTCGGAAGGTGAACAAGGGAGAAGAACGCTACTTGATGGAGTTGCTCGAATTATATAAACGTATACTCAAGGAGGAAATCATTTTTAATGATAAGGAATTGGCTCATTCCGATTATAAAAATATAGTAACAGTGGGCTTACGGGTAAAAGATTTTGAATGGATATACCGCTTTATAGAGGAATACAAAGAACGTATTCACCCTGCTTATCAGGAGAGTGCTTATAGCTTTAATTTGGCGGCTTATTATTATGAACTACCCGATTACGAAAAGGCTGCTCAACTCATACAAACAACTAATTATGTGGATGTATATTATCAGTTGAGTGCTAGGATGATGTTGGTAAAAATTTTCTATGACTCGAAGGAAGAGCAGGCTCTTAGTTCTTTATTGGATGCGCAAAAATTGTTTTTGATTCGGAATAAGAAAATCTCGGTGGCGAATCGAAATAGTAGTTTGAATTTCTTGCAAGTGGTTCGCAAAATGCATTGGTTGCAAATCAATAAGGGTTATGTAGCTGCGGATAAGTGGGAGCAAAAGCGACTACAATTACAGGCTTCTTTTGAGCAATTGCAGCCGCTGTCTAATCCGAATTGGTTGGTGGAACGGATGGGGGAGTTA
>JAHDHP010000077.1 GCA_020631245.1 Bacteroidota bacterium
GGTGGAGGGGGCAATGCCTTACCAGGAGCTGGAGGGGAGCTTGTTGCAATAGGTGAGAAACTTTCTGTAATAGATGCTCTCGATTTTTTTCTTGATTTCTTAGCTTTTCCATCTGCTACATAAACTCCCGCTGTTTTCGCAGCAATAGAGGAAACATTTCGTTCGGGAAGGCGACTTATCTCTTCTTTTGTAACAGTCTTACCTGTAGTAGTAGTATGAGGTTTTAGAAAAGCTTTACTGTTTTTGGAGTAACTATAAGAACTTATTACTGCCTCATCTAATTCTATCTCTTCACTCGGTGCAGGAGTGGGCGCAGGAACAGGTGTTTCCATATAGCCACTATCGTTTCGTTTTTTTAGGCGATCAAGATTAACAGGTGTTTCACTAGGACGAGTGCAAGTAATGGTATTTACAGTAATAGGAATGGCTATTTCTTGAAAGGTTCCAGGTTTGCTTACCACAGTTCTTCGTATCACCCTAAATACAGGTTCTACATTATAGAATTTGCTTCGCTTTGGATTGAGGGACGTCGCATGATGGTCAAGAACTTGTACTTTTAGTTCTCGATATTCGGCGGGTACATTTTTTTCCACCGCATAGGCGGCCTTTACAACTTCTTCCTTTTTGATGGTAGCATATTCTGCGGGAACGAATATCTTTTGCCAATGGCAGGTATCAATTCCTTTTCCATTATCATCATAACAATGATCTCCAAATGGATTAGGTGTTGCCTTTTTTATGAGTTTTTCATGGGCAGGCTTTAGCATGATAGCTTCTTCTTTGACCCTTGTTTCACATGGTCGGCTAGTGATTGATGTATATCCTTCTCTAATCATTATTTTTTTGGAAACGGTATGGTAGACAGGTTTTTTGAAACCATAATAGCTCTCTTTGACAAGGACGTCCTCCGTTATTGTTTCAAAGGTAGCTGGGCTTACCTCTATTCGTGTTTTTTCAGGCGGGTAGTTGGGCTTGGTAAATGTTTCCCAATTCGTTAGATCAATTACTTCGGGCAGATCGTCGTAATTTGGACTTTGGGCAAAGATTGAAAATGGGAATAGGAGAAAGAGTAGAGATAAGACATACCTTGTTTGTATGAGGTGCAAGGTGCGATGATTTTTTGTCATTATATGTTTCATGATAGGTGTCTATTTTGTTTGAATAATAATGTGGTTATATTTTAATCTGCTTTTTTTGGAAGCAGCTTTGGATACGTTTGGTAATTTCCATCAGGTTCTTCTTCCTTGCCATTACCATTTGACGGAATAGGGATATGGGAATTTTGTTTTTTTTGTTGCTTGAAGTAATTGGTGTCTACTGGTTCAGGTAAAGGTAGATCAGGATCTGGTGCTCGTGGTATCGCTAATTTATATGGATTATTGGGATCGATTGCTTTTTTAGTAAGACGTTCGAGGAGAATACCATAATTTGGAAATCCATCTCCGCGCTGGTAACATTTTGTAGTGCGATAAACAGCAGGTATTTCTATTGGTTCTGCTATTGCTTTTTCTACTAAAATATATTTATAAATTTCTTTGTATGCTTCTTTGATGGTAATGAGTGAGTCACCTGCTTGCTGTTTTTCAGTGGCTGCTCTATCTAATTGTTGATAATGAAGCTCTGTAAATTTAGCTGGTACATATTCGTATTCTAATTGGGTTGAGTCTTTGACTACTTGCCAGCGATGTGTATAATATATGGGAGGAACTTCGAAAAATTCCCAATGACAGGTATCTAATTGGCTATATTCAGTATCATAACACGCTTCCGTGAAAGGATTTGGTTTTTGCTTTTTACGTAAGCGATTAATGCTTGTTCGAACCATCACTATTTCTTCTTGCCATTGGTAGGTAGGTGGAATTACCTTTATTCGTTGATAACGGACTTTTATGGGAATTTTTCTAGTAACTGTTTTATAGATCGGTTTTTTATAACCACTATATCCTTCTTTAAGAAGAAACTGTTCTTTCTTTGTTTCAAATATCGGAGGTTTTACTTTATAACTTTGCACTTTTTCTCTTATTAATTCTTGACAGTTTCCTTGAACGTAATTTACCGTTTCTAAGGTGTCGGGTATATCGTCATAGTTAGGGATGATGGGCGATTGCGCGAAGAGAAAAATGGGGAAAAGGAGAACGAGTACAGACAAGGCATGTCTTGTCTGTACGAGGTGCGAGGTATGAATATATGTTAAAAGAGTTGTAAATTTCTTTTGCATAATAGTATATATCTTGTTTGAATAATAAGTTGGTATTTGTAGCATTGTTGAGTAGATGCAAAAAGTAGAGTGTTGGGTGTCTGATTGGATTAATGAGTGAGTAGAGACAAGGCATGCCTTGTCTGTACGAACGCCCATTCATTGTTTTTGCGTGAGGGATAGTAGTGGTAGCTTAGTGAAATAGCTGCCTTGTGGAGTAAGGACTAGCAGGGCTGACAGCGGAAGACACTGCTAGGACTATACGCAACAGGCAGGTATGAACTAACTACAAACGGATAGCCCGACCCCCATTGCGTATATTTTTTATGCCACCAGCGAGGATGCTGGCGGGAGCATAAAAATATACGAAATGGGGGGCACGCCCAGAATTATATAAATATGAATATAAATGATTTAGAGGAGAGTTGCCATTATTTTGGTCATAGGAGCTTAAAAGATTGCACAATTTGATCTACTGTTTCGCGGTATTTGCGACGCCATTCATCCCACATCCAGATGCTGATGAGGTAGTATTTATCTTCGCTTTCGACAATGGTAATGCGGTAATACATTTTTTCAACTACATCGTATTTGCCTACTTCGCCAGTCATGGAAAATTGACGAGCGGGTAGACCACCTACTGTTAAGCGGGTGCTGTCGATGTGTTGGGGTTTGGTGAGGCGATCGAGTAGTAGGTCGTATTCTTTTTGGTAGTAGTCTTGTAGGCTGAGATCGAATTTTGATTTTGGAGTGTCAACTACCACTACATAAACATTGCGGAAGTAATTGCAATATTGGAGTTTTGCTTGTGGATTGAGTTGGTTTTCTGGTTTTTCGAGATAAGGGGGGAGCGATATACTGTATTCTTCTGCTGTTTTGACTTCTTGCCATTCGTCGGAGTAGCTGCAAGCAGCGAAGATTGTTATGAGTAGAAAAAGGAGTATGTTAGGTAAATTCCTCCAGCGAGGACGTTGACAGTAACATCGTGAGAATGGCTTGCGCATAATGTAAACTATTGAACCCACCTCTTGCCCATCTCTGGAAGGGAAAGAGGCGGTAGGTATTTGATGATTAGACTTAAGAGGCTGTCTTGATTTTACAATCAGGCTTAGAAAAGCCATCTTTTTCGCCCCAATTATGTCTTTTTATCGGTACAGAACGCTGCTATGCATCTCAAAAAAGACTACATTGGAATTAAAAATCTTGTCTTTTCAGCTCTAATTCTAAAATCAAGATAGCCTCTGCACTAAAAAGTAAGGATTCAACAAATTTTCTTTGTTATAGTTTAGTGCTTCTCCACTTTCTGGGATGGTAACACTTGCGCCTGATTCGGTTGCGACAATGTGAGCAGCGGCGGTATCCCATTCCATTGTAGGGGCAAAACGCGGGTAGATATGGGCAATACCTTCGGCAAGTAGGCAGAATTTGAGGGAGCTACCTGCAGCTACTAATTCTACATCGGCGTATTTTTCTTTACACTCATTGATGAATATTTGTGTGTCTTCATTGAGGTGGGAACGACTCGCAAAAATGCGAACGATTTCTCCTTCCTGCGCTGCTTTTGCATTAATTTTTTCTGGCTCTCCACCATCTGTGATTTTGTAGGCTCCTTGTCCTTTGATGGCATAGTAAAGGGCTTTTTTAACTGGTACATATACGACCCCTAATACGCTTTCATTGTTGTGAATGAGGGCGATATTGACAGTAAATTCACCATTTTTTTTGATGAATTCTTTGGTTCCATCTAGTGGATCAACCATCCAACAATACTCCCAGTTTTTGCGGGTATCATAATCCAATTGTTTATTTTCTTCGGAGATAATTGGAATAGAGGAATAGTGTTTTTCTAAGCCTTCGATAATGACTTCGTTGGAGGCTTTATCGGCAGCGGTAAGAGGTGATTTGTCGTCTTTGGTTTCGACCTCAAATGGTTGGTCGTATATTTCGAGGATGGCTTTTCCTGCACGGACGGCAATGTCTTGGAGAACTTTAATATCTATTTGATCTAGCATGTGGAATTAATTGGTTTTTGACTTGGCTTTGATAACAGCTAAACATACTTTAAGGCTATCTTGCCAATGCGGAATATCGCGTTCAAAAGTCGTAATTATTTTTTGTGTATTTAGTACACTATAGGCGGGGCGTTTGGCGGGAGTGGGGTAGCCGCTACTTGGAATGGGTAGTACTTCGCAGTTCAATCCTGCTTGTTTCATGATTTCGGTAGCAAATCCACACCAGCTTGTTGTGCCTTGTCCTGTATAGTGATAGGTTTGACGAAAATGTTCTTTTTTCAAACGGGCTGCAAGATACAAAATTTGTCGGGCTAAATCACGCGCATAAGTCGGACTTCCTATTTGATCGTTGACAACCTTGAGTTGTGGGCGACTTTCTCCTAGTCGGAGCATCGTTTTGACAAAATTTTTACCAAAGGAAGAGTAGACCCAAGAGGTGCGGATGATGAGATAATCACATTGGGAGTCTTGTAAGTGTTGTTCACCTGCTAGTTTGGTCTGTCCATATACACCTAGTGGTGCAGTGGAGTCTTCTTCTAGGTAGGGTTTCGTACTGCTTCCATCGAATACAAAATCGGTGGAGATGTGAATGAGAGGGATTTCTTTTTGTTCGCAAATTTTTGCGAGGTACTGGACACCTGTTTCATTGATGGCGGTTGCTTGTTTGACTTCTGTTTCTGCAAGGTCTACTTGGGTGTAGGCTGCACAGTTGATGATGATAGTCGGTTGGAATTGCTCGACTTGTTGTTGGATTTGTTGGGGATTGGTGATGTCGAGTAATTGGCGGTCACAAAATAGGAATGTCCATGTAAAATAGTGTGTGGAGAGGTATTTTATTTCTTGACCAAGTTGACCGTTTGCACCTGTGATGAGTAAACGGTGGGTGGGTAATTTATTCATGTATTATAAAAATTAAGCATAGACAAAGTTATGCTCTACTTTTTGCAAGCTAGGTAATATTTTGTCTTTATCAGATAGTTTCATGTCCTTTGCTGGAATTTGCCAATCAATATTGAGTGTAGCATCATTGTAGATGATACCACTTTCTGATTCTTTATTATAGAAATTATCTGTTTTGTAGAAGAACTCGGCTGTTTCGCTAAGGACTACATAACCATGTGCAAAACCACGCGGGACCATCATTTGTTTCTTGTTTTCAAAAGATAGAATTTCACTATGCCATTTGCCATAGGTAGGTGATCCTTCTCGTAAATCGACAGCTACATCTAATACAGCTCCTTCTAGTACGCGTACCATTTTGGCTTGTGACCAGGGATTGCGTTGGAAGTGTAAACCTCTAAGGACTCCGTAACCAGAACGGGCTTGGTTATCTTGCACAAAATGATAATCGAGTCCTAATTCTTTAAAGACGCGTTCATTATAGCTTTCGTAGAAGTACCCGCGATGGTCTCCCCATACTTTGGGATTTATAACGACCAGTCCTTCAATACCTGTTTGTTCGATCAATTGATGTGAAGCCATTCGTTTACGCTTATGTGGGTTTTTTGTTGATTGAACTAGAGGACATTAATCGAATAGTGATCCTTGTTTATCCTTTGAAACGTCTAATTCAACTTTTTTGCCTAGTTCGAGTTTCTGTTTTTTAGTAGCAGTTTTTGTACCACTTTTACCTGTTTTCTTTTCAGGAGAAGGAGTGATCTTCTCAACACTTAATTCTTTGAGTAGATTTATTCGGTGGTAAGGTAGTTTATTACCAATTGATCGCCATCCTTTCACATCAATAAACTCTTCGAGTCGGATGGATTGTTTTAGTTTAGGGCCTCTCGCTTTGCTTTGGTAAGTAATGTCAATAACTGGCTTTTTACCTGTTGTTAGATAAAAGATTTTTGACCCTTTCCCTTCCATAAAACTAAAGGCTTGTCCAATGGTGGTCGTTTCGACTTTGAAACGTTTAACGTGATATGTTTTACGTTCCCCATGATAATAAACAAGGGATAACACCTTTTCAGGATCAAACTTCTCTATAGTATGTAGTTTTTTAGTATCATAGTGGTTGCTTAATTCGAAGTCAGTTAGGATATAGTTTCCATCTGAATTTAGGACTAATACGTTATCTCCTGTATCAAATTCGCCTAAGTATTTTCCACGACTATCAGTGTTGAGGCGTCCTACGGTATCATCATACCAAATTTTGCGTCCTCCAAGCGTAGAAGCTCCTACTGATTGTTGAGTAACTTTACGAACGGGATATTTGGTAAGAATATTTCCTCTTGCACTGCGTCCTTTGATGGCTAATTCGGAAAAGTTGAATTCGAAATTTTTGATTTTTGCTTTACAAGTAGAGCTTAACAATACATTGATTGTTTCTGCTTCACTATTTGCATGGACTGCAAAATAAAGCAATTTGCTTCCTTTTACATCCGTAGTAAGATCATATTCTCGATTTCTAGTAATGGCAGTGACAGCAAAGCGTTTGACATAGGTGTTTTTTGATTTGGCATCGTAGTGAACAGCATGGTAGATTTTGCGTTCATCTCCTTTTTGCCAGACATCCACATGAATAATATCCTTCCCTACAAATACTTTATCACTGATTTTACAGACTTGGAATTTTCCATTTTTTCGAACAACGATAATATCTGCAATATCGGAACAGTCGCAAATGTACTCATCTTTTTTGAGTCCATAACCTATAAATCCATCTTTTCGATTGACATATAGTTTTTGATTGGCGATAGCTACTTGACGAACTTTGATATTTTGGAATGAAGTGATTTCTGTTTTTCGTTCTCTTCCTTTTCCGTACTTTTTGATCAGGTTTTGGAAGTAATCAATGGCGTAATCAATGATATTATCTAGGTGGTGTTGTACTTCTTTAATTTCATCTTGTAGTTTGCGAATTGCTTCATCTGCTTTGAAAGAATCATATTTGGAAATACGTTTGATTCTAATTTCTGTTAGGCGGATAATATCATCGCGTGTAATTTCACGAATAAATTGCTTTTTGAAAGGTTTTAATCCTTTGTCGATTTCTTCGATAACTGCTTCAAAGGTTTCGCATTCCTCAATACGTCGATAAATACGATTTTCGATGAAGATTTGCTCTAGGGAAGCGAAGTGGAGTTTTTCCATGAGTACCTTGAGGCGGTATTCTAACTCTTGACGATGTAGATCGACTGTATGATCTGTAGAACGTTTGAGGAGTTCATTAACATCGAGAAATTCGGGTTTATCATCTATAATGATGCAACAGTTGGGAGCAATGGATACTTCACAGTTGGTGAAGGCATAAAGCGCATCTAAGGTAACATCAGGAGAGACATTTGGAGGTAATTCTATTTCTATTTCTACATGTTCTGCTGTATTGTCCGTTACCTTTTTGATTTTGATCTTATTGCGATCATTTGCTTTTACGATCGATTCGATCAAGCTGGTAGTCGTAACTCCATAGGGAAGATCTTTGACTAGTAATGTTTTCTTATCCTTAATTTCGATACGGGCACGTACTTTAACACGTCCTCCTCTCTTACCTCCATTATAATTACTACAATCTGCTAGACCACCAGTCGGAAAGTCGGGAAGAAGTTTGGGGGTACGTCCTTTTAGTATTTGGATGGAGGCTTTGAGTAGTTCGATGAAATTGTGAGGGAGGATTTTGGTGGATAAACCTACAGCGATTCCTTCTACTCCTTGTGCGAGTAAAAGCGGGAATTTCATAGGTAGATTGACCGGCTCATTTTTACGCCCATCATAGGAGAGTTGCCATTCGGTGACATCTTTATTGAAGGCAACTTCTAGGGCAAATTTGGATAAACGCGCTTCGATATAACGAGCAGCAGCAGCACTATCGCCTGTTCTAAAATCTCCCCAGTTTCCTTGTGTTTCTATTAATAAATCTTTCTGTCCTAAATTAACCAATGCCTCATAGATGGAAGCATCACCATGTGGGTGGAATTGCATGGTTTGCCCAACGAGATTGGCGACTTTGTGAAAGCGTCCATCATCCATGTTTTTGAGGGCGTGAAGGATGCGTCTTTGTACAGGTTTTAATCCGTCTTCGTAGCTAGGAACAGCTCGATCTAATATAACATAGGAGGCATATTCGAGAAACCAGTTTTTATATAGTCCAGAGACAGGTATTACTTTTTGGAGTCCATTATCTGTATGTTCAGTACCGTTTTGGCTCATGTTTTTAGTTATTTGTTAGTCTTTTTAAATTATAAAGGACGTTTTGCTTGTTTTATAGTGCTGCAAAAATACTAAAAAAATTAGACTTTTTGAAGTCTAAAATAGGTTTTTCTTCTTAGTATTTGCAGCCAGAGGCTGCTATTTGTTGTAAATATCACCGGCGAAGACGCTGGCGGTAGCTCTTTCGTCATCCGTTCAATCGTATACCCTTGTAAAAGCGATGTATTTGCCAATATGCTATGTATAATGAAGAGTAAAAGTCCTTCTGTCGCACGTCGCACGGTTATCGCGTTATACCTTTGTAAAAACGATTCATTACAAAATATACGATGTATAATGCACGCCCAGATAGATCATTTTTTATAAAACTTCAATTTGGTTGCGAAGAATATCTTCCATGTTTTCGCGTTTTCGAATTAGGTGTGTTTTGCCTTCGTGAATGAGTACTTCGGCAGGGCGGAAGCGAGAGTTGTAATTGGAGGACATCATAAACCCGTAGGCTCCTGCATTGCAGAAAGCAAGGATGTCGCCTTCTCGAACTTCCGACATTTTGCGATCCCAACCAAAGGTATCTGTTTCGCAGATATAGCCCGCTATGGTATAAATGCGTTTGCGACCATCGGGATTGGAGATATTGATGATATGGTGATAGGCATTGTAGAGCATGGGGCGGATGAGGTGGTTGAGTCCTGAATCGACACCTGCAAAAACAGTGGCGGTGGTTTGTTTGACTACATTTACTTTGACTAGAAAAATACCTGCTTGGCTAACAAGGTATTTACCTGGCTCTATCCACAGTTCGAGTTCTCGTCCGTATTCTTTACAAAATTGCTTAAAGCGTTTGGTGAATCGAGGACCTAGATCGCTAAGATCTGTTTCAATATCATTTTCTTTGTAGGCAACCTTAAAACCACTTCCGAAATCTATAAACTGTAACTCTTTGAAGTATTTGGTTTGTTCGAGTAGTATATCCACGCCTCTTAGGAAGACATCTACATTGAGAATGTCGGAACCTGTGTGCATGTGTAAACCAATTACTTTTAATCCTGTTGTTTCTATAACCCGTTCTACATGACGCATTTGGTAGATGGAAATGCCAAATTTAGAGTCGATATGGCCTGTTGAAATATGGTGATTTCCTCCTGCATAAATATGTGGATTGATGCGTACACAAATAGGAACTGTATCACCATATTTATTGCCAAATTGCTCTAGGATGGAGATATTATCAATATTGATATGGACGCCTTTTTGGACTGCCAATTCAAGTTCTTCCATTGAAATGCAGTTCGGTGTAAAAATGATTTGTGAAGGTTCGAAACCTGCTTTTAGTCCGAGTAGTACTTCTTGGTAGGAGACGGTATCTAAACCTGCTCCTAGTTGTTTCATGTATTTGAGGATATTGATATTACTAAGTGCTTTACAAGCATACTTTATCTGAAAGTTGACTCCCTGAAATGCGTCATATAGTTTTTGATATTGTTGTTGGATGATACTTGTATCATAAATATAAAGTGGCAAATCGAATTGTTCGGCTAGTGTCGTTAATTCGATACCTTGAATTTCGTAGTGGTTATTGTGATCTAGAAACATAATGATTTTTTGTCGCTTTTTAACATAGTAAAGAAGAATAAATAACTAGCACCATAATGCTGACTATCTTGTCGATATACTTCGTTGTAAAGCCTCACCGATGCGCTGCATCGCTTACATTTTACGCCTTGTTTATCAAAAAGAGAGTGTCGTATTTTGGCACTACTTATTTTTTCATCTTTACATAGCAGGATAAAATTCAAGTTGAAAGACTAATGAATACTAGTTTTCGTTTTATATTTGTTGTATTATTATCTTTCACCCCTTTTTCATTCAAACACACAGTCCTGACTCCTCTTTTTTAATTTGTGCTTGTTTTATAAACAGCCACGAAATTAATCCTTTTTGTCTATCAACCCAACTCATACGCCTAAATTAACGAATATGACTGCAAAGCGACTTTATCTGTTAGGAATAAGTTTGTTATTTCTAAGTTGTGGGATATTGCGAACAACACCTCTTAAAGCACAGGATTGTGTCGATTTATTAGTTTCTTATCAACCTGCTCCTGACTCGCTACTTTTTTTGATTTTAGACCGAGAAACGGGGATTGGTAAACGATTTATACGGACTGATACTGAAAGTGGGCGTCCAATTGTAAATCGGACAGGGCAAACAGCAGTTGATGCAGATAATCAAATATTTTACTTCATCAGTACCCTCGAAGAAACAGCCCAAGGTGTGGAACAAGCTTTTTTACGAGATGCGTCCTATGCTTTTGAAAATATTGGACCTCGTATTCCTACATCAGAATCTTTGTTTGAGTTGCAGTATAGTTGTGAAAAGAAGGAATTGTATGCACTTGATTGGCAAGTAGCTAATCCACCAGGTTTACCTCCCCTTAATTTTGCAGCTTTAGTTACAGTGAATGCAGACGGTGATTCGGCACCTATTGGAACAGCTATGAATTCGGGGGAAGGAATTGTAGAAGGTGTATCTACTGTAGATGGAGCTGGTGAGTATTTTTATTATGTTTTCAAAACGGGTACTGACTTTGTTCTTCAGGGCTTACCCACATCTACAGCCAATCCTCCTATATCTACTACCATGACCTATGAGCCTCTTGATTTGGGGTATGATCCAGTAGCCGAAGAAGTGGTCATTTTAACGACTGACTTTAAAATTGTACGTTACAATGTTGCAACAGATAGTTTTAGTGAAGTAGGGACTATTGCTGGAATTTCAGGAACCATCAAAGCAGGGAATGCTGCTTATGATCCTACTACAGATTCAGGCTCTTATTTTATGATAGCTGATAATGGAGCAACACATACTTTGTATGAAGTTGATGGAACGAATGCAAGCATTATTTCTTCTGTAAATATCGAATTACCATTTTTCAATTTGCTTGCTGCAGTTCCTTGTGTAGCTAAGGCAGATTTTTTATTCGAAAATACATGCGTAGGAGAAGCAACCGTTTTTACTGATATTTCTGTTGGTGCTGAAGTATGGGAATGGGACTTTGGTGATGGAACCGCTGTTGTAACGACTCAAAACCCCACACATTCTTTTTCCGCTCCTGGCACCTACGATGTGTTTCTTGAAATTAGTGGATGTAGTGTGCCAAAAGATACAACCATACAAGTTGTTATTAGTGAAGCACCTTCTCCTGACTTATTTGATACCTTGACTGCTTGTAATGATATGGTTGTTTTAGATGCTGGTGATGTAGGAGTAGGGGCTACTTATTTTTGGTTGAACAATTCAACAGAACAAACTTTAACCGTCAATAGAGGCAGTGGGGATCGTTATTATTGGGTAGATGTAAGTATAGGTAGTTGTACTGTTCGTGATAGTACATTTGTTACCTTTTTAGAAAATGATTACGGAAGCCTTTCTTTTCCTGCTACTCAAGTCCTTTGTCAAGATCCTCCGATTACATTAGATGCAGGTGAAAATATTCGTGCTGATGTGAATGTTTCTTATTTATGGTCAACAGGAGCAACTACACCTACCATAGAGGTTACTGGTGATGGAACGTATAGTGTAACGATCAGCAATCCAGATGACCCTACGGGTATTCATAATTGTCCCATATTAGAAGCGACTACAACCATTACCTTCACAAGCCCTGATGATGTTAATTTTTCATTTGGAGAGGATGTGTATACCTGTGATGCGACCTATACCATTGATCCAGGAGATGCCGATTCCTATGAATGGTCAACAGGAGCAACTAGTTCTACGTTGAGTGTTAGTGAGTCAGGTTTTTATTCGTTGACTATTACCAATGGAGAATGCGAAGTATCCGATGAAATCCTAGTAGAATTAATTAGTTATAATGTTGAATTAGGAGGTGATGCCAATGGTGATTTGACCCTCTGTGCGACTCAAGATTTTCCTACTTTAGATGCCACCCCTCAAAATTTATTGGGCTTAGTAAGTGATGTCCCTGCCATTAGCTATTTATGGGAAGATGGGAGTACCAATGCAACTCGACAAACAAATGCCAATACGAGTAACTATTCCGTAACAGTGACGATTGGCGACTGTAGCCAAGAAGATTTCTTAAACTTAAATGTAGTCGATGATATAGCTGAGGAGGTAAACTTAGGAGGAGATCGCTCTGTTTGTAGTGGGCAAACAGTTACTTTGACGGCAGGTGTGTCAGGAGCGACTTATTTATGGTCTACTGGCGAATCAACAGAAAGTATATCCGTTAGTAGTAATGGTACTTATTCGGTGACTGTCTTTGGTGGCTGTGATGCAAGCGATGAGGCAACAATTACCTTTTTAGAGGATGTGAATATTGATTTAGGAAGTGATTTAGTTGTTTGTCCTACCACAGGGCAAGTGCTTACTTTACAACCTAATGTGAGCGCGCTTGGAGCTAATTTGCAGTATCTATGGAGTGATGGTTCTAGTGGTGCACAATTGGCAGTAACTCAAGGTGGAACCTATGCCGTAACGATTAGCGATGAGTTTGCTTGTGAATATATGGGAGCTACTGAGGTTACGGAACAATGTAACTCCTTTGTGCAAGTACCAACTGCTTTCTCGCCCAATGGAGATAATCTCAATGATGTATTCCTACCACGCGCCGAATTTGTGAATGATTATGTATTCCGCATTTTTGATCGTTGGGGCAATCAGGTCTATGAAACAACGAATCCAGAAGAAGGTTGGGATGGCTTGACCGATTTCGAACCTTTACCTTTAGGGGTGTATGTGTGGGTCATTACTTATACCAATGAAGAAGAGGATTCTGAATTATTGAAAGGGAATGTGACGCTTATAAGATAGGTTTCAGGGAATAGGAGTCAGGAGTCAGTTTTTGTAGGGGGCAGACCTATGTGTCTGCCCAAGTTGTCAGTCCATAGTCGATAGAAAGTTTGGTTTTTATTTGGATGTTTGACCAATATGTTTGAATTTGTACCTGACACCTGACACCTGACACCTGACACCTGACACCTGAAAATAAAAACCTATGACCAACTTATCTCTACCAATAAAAATCATAATCGGAGTTGCTGCATGTACCTTCATTGGAGCCTTATCAGGTTTGGCAACTGCGAGTTCAGTAAATGATTGGTATTTGACCATCAACAAACCCGTTTTCAATCCGCCCAATTGGATTTTTGCACCTATGTGGACGCTCTTATACGCCTTAATGGGTGTTGCAGCGGCTTTAGTATGGCATGAAGGGTGGGAAAAGCCAAAGGTAAAAACAGCTTTAAAAGTATTTGGTTTTCAATTACTACTCAATGCCTTATGGTCAATTATATTCTTTGGAATGCAACTACCAGGACTCGCATTTATAGAGATAAGTATTTTGTGGGTAGCCATTATCACTACCATTATCCTCTTTACAGATATTCGAAAAACAGCAGGTTACCTGCTAGTTCCCTACCTATTATGGGTAACCTTTGCTACCATGCTTAACTTTTCCATTTGGTGGCTCAATTAAGCCTCCCAACCTATCTCCTCTTCTACCTCTTCCAAGCCTTTGGCACTAATAAAACCTCTCTGGGCGGCATGTTTAGCCGCCTCTAGAGAATCTTTTACCAATACAATCTCCACATTATCCTCTCGTTCAGCAATTTTACGTACCCGTTCATCCTTGCGTTTATGTTGTACTGAACGGATATAAATAGCTGCCACCCTTCCAGGGAAAGCCCGCGCTATTTCTCGATAAATATCCACATCCTTTTCGGCACTATCTCCCACCAAAATAAAAGAAATACTCGGATAAGTTCGCATAATGCGAACTGCTGAATCATACTTATGTGTCTTATAATCTACGATAGCCTCTCCCTGTTTGGCACTAAAATCACGTAGGAAAGTAGGCCCATAAGGAATCTCATTAATTTCCATAAAATCCTCCAACATATCATACAAATTCCACGGAGAATGAGAGACATAAAACAATGGGTTTACTTGTTCATCATCCACCCCTTTGTGCAAGGCTCGATAAAAAGCAGGAACCCCCTGTAAGGCACGTCGAGTTCGCGCATTTTTAAAAAAGGTATTATACAACATCTTCATAGTCGAAGTCACATCAGTCTGAATCACCGTATCATCCAAATCACTAATCACCCCAATTTTAGCCTGAGCATCAGGAATCAAAATAGCCCCTTCCGTTTCCAAAGGTAATTCCACCTCAACAGGAGCTTCCACCAAATGCGCCTCAATCGGATGCCAGACTTTCGCTACCTCCTTCAAGCCTTCCACCGCTCCATCAAACATAAAATATCCCTCCTCATTACTCGATAGTTCAAACTCCTGTCCATAATAAATCAATTTTACACGTGTATTCGGAATTCCTTCTGTATCAAATCGTCGATACATTTTTACCAAATTTCGCCAGCGACTATCTTCCTCTTCAATTTCCACATGTTTATGCTCAATCACGCGCCCTTTCACATACAAATAATTACCCGTTCCAAAGCCCATATACGATACAATCTGTACGGGATCACGATTCTCCAAGCGTTCTCGTATTCGTTCTCTAAAGCGACCTACATAGTCACCTGCTGTTTCTCTGAATTGAGTCCTACGATTTTTCTTTTCTGCCATAACTTATATAGAAAATAATGAATGATTTTTTGGGCGTGCCCC
>JAHDHP010000078.1 GCA_020631245.1 Bacteroidota bacterium
TACTTAAATGTTCTTTAACTTCTTTTATGGTTCAAAGAAAAACGGCTTGCCTTTTGCCCTTCATTATATATAACTTATTATCGAATGTGTCGTTTTTGCAAATGTATAACGCGAGACAATGACTGAATGAGCGTTACGCGCCTATTTTAATAAGTAAATTTTTGTCCCAAAGGGACAGTATCTTTAACTTGAGGCATCGCCTCAAGCAATAAAATAAGCCCGAAACGTCCATGTCCTGAAGGGATAATAGCACTAAGATAGAACGTCTTAACGGACATTTAACCGTTCCTCGTCGGACATTTAACCGTTCCTCGTCGGACGTTTAACCGTTCACTCGTCGCACGTTTTTACCATTCCCACTCTAAATACTGTTCCAAAGGAATCTTATACTGAGACGTTAATAATTGTATAAACTGCTCAACATCACCTTCTACCCGCTTATCACTCTTCTTAGGAACGATAACAGAAACCCCATTATTCACATTAATAAAAAACAAGTCCTTCAATTCAGTAACCTTTTCGATGGCTGTGATATTGACATAAGAACCTCCTTGTTGGTCAGTGCTGTGAAGCTGGTCGTTGGCAATATGTAAACTAATTGTTTCGCCAATGCGTTTAGAAAGGTTTTCCTTTACAAAAGCTTTATAATGTTTTTGGTAGCGAGATCGGAGGTAGCTGGGATAGAATAAAAACCACAGGACTCCAAAAAGAATAAAGAACCCAGCTAAGACATAATTACCCAATGCCAAAAACACCGCACCAATAATACAGTAGGTAATGGTTAAAATACGCCTAGAGCGTTTACTTTGATTTTGAATACGCGGACTATGAGCAGCACCAAATAATTGGTAGGTAACATGATCTTCTTCGCGAATGTTATAACTTACTTTCATAATTTAAGAGGCTATCTTGATTTAGGTTTCTTCTTCTTCACTTAGGCAAATTAAAAAAAATAAATCCCTAACTAGACGAAGGGTGTTTTTAAGCTAATCAAGGCGTGAAACGAAGGCGACGCAGCGCATCGGCGAGGCTTCACAACGCCGAGTAGCTTAAAAAGAGGCGAGTAAAGTTGTGGATTTATTTATTTTAGTTTGCCTTGCCACATTTTAGTGATTGGGGAGCTTGTGAGCTAATTTTAGCAATATATGACTCCTTGTGGTATTTTCGATTATAGGCACATAACAAATCCCTTGCATTGCTAGAGCTATCATAAGGGCCAATATAAACCAAATATTGTTCTTGTTGCTCCAAGCACTTGAAATCTGGTATCCATAGGAAATTACTTTCGGTATAACCCAACTCTTTTAGATCCTCAACTCGTCGTTTGGCTTTGCGTTCCGATTTGAATAGTTCATCGGCAATAATCCAAGAAGGATCAGGGAAATTATTGATGTATTTTTTACTAGAAGAAGCGGTCTTGCCCTGTTTAGATTTAGAGGATACCACACTTTCTGTTTGCTTAGAGGAGGGCGTCTTCTCTTCATGTACCGCAACGGGTGCTGGAGCTGGAGTATCTTGTTTGTTAGTTGCAATCAATGCAGCAATGATGGTAGCACATCCTATAATGAGGGCCGAAATAATGGGAACAAAACTTTTCATAGCAAGAGAGTAGGGATTAGAAGTTACTTATTTATTCTGCTTTACTTATAAATATAAACTAAAATTATGAAATCTTCCTATTCCAATCGGTCAACTTATAACTACTGTTTATTGTTGTTCATCTGTTTAATACAATGATATGATAGAGCTTCAAAAAGGGGAAAGTATTTCACTTGATTACCAGCGATTTGACTTACGTACTATTAGCATCGGTTTAGGTTGGGATGTATCTCATGTACCAACCAAGTTTTGGCAAAAATGGTGGAAGAATAAGGAAGAACCAGCTGTACGTATTGATCTAGATGCCATTGCTGTTTTGCTTGATAAAGAAGGGAAGATAAATAATTGGGGTGATATTCAGTTGGAAAAACAAGAGATAGTAGCTACTCCGACTAAAGGAGGCGATATTGTTTATTACAATCAATTGAGTCATCCGAGTGGGCAGGTGATCCATTCGGGAGATAATACAACAGGAGTAGGGGAGGGAGATGATGAACAGATAACGGTTCACCTGGAAGGCTTAGGCTCGCAATACCATCGGGTCGTGTTTTTGGTTAGTATTTATCAAGGGAAAGCACGTAATCACCATTTTGGTATGGTACAAAATGCTTTTATTCGTGCTTCTGATGCGACGGGTAGGGAAATGACCCACTTCCAAATTTCTGACGAACAGGAGTACGATAAAATGCGAACTTTAGTGTTTGGAGAGGTGTATCGCAATCGTTCCCAATGGTTTTTTAGAGCAGTAGGTGAACCGTATGAAGGGGATGATTTTAGGGAGGTATTTAGTTGATAAAAGGAGTCAGATTTTGATAGAGACAAGGCATGCCTTGTCTTTACAGTCAGTCGATAGTCGATAGAAAGTTTGTTTAGTCGATAGCATTCAGTCCATAGTCGATAGAAAGTTTGTTTAGTCGATAGCATTTAGTCGATAGTCGATAGAAAGTTTGTTTAGTCGATAGCATTCAGTCCATAGTCGATAAAAAGTTTGGTTTTTATTTGGAGGTTTGGTTGAAGTCGTCGAAATTATGGACTATGGACTATGGACTATGGACTATTTTGTTTTCCGACTACTATCCAAATAGCCTCTCATACAACTCAACCGCTCATCGGGGTGCGGGTGAGACATGAGGAATTCTTTGAGCCAACTTTCGTTTTGATGTTGATTAAGGCGATCAAAAAAGTCGAGTCCTTTTACAGGGTCATAGCCTGCTTTATAAGCAAGGTACAAACCCGCTCGATCTGATTCATGTTCCTGTGGTTGGTTGTAAGGAGTAAGAATCATATTGAAAATGCCACCAATGGTTTCAGAGGTTTCATCTTCTACTTCTAAACCAAAGAAATCACCAATTCCTTTCACAATATTTGCCCGTTGTAAATGTTTGGCGACATGTTTGTTTTCATTGTGTCCGATTTCGTGGCCAATAATTACGGCAAGTTCATCTTCTGAATCGACAAAATCCATGAGTTTGGTAGTGACATAGATATAGCCACCAGCATGTGTCCATGCATTGGCGGTTTGGTCGTCTTGGATGAGATGTATTTGGTAATTGAGCTGGGAGCGAGACACATACCGTTGCATTTTATCGAGGATATGTTCGAGTGTTTCACTGCGGTTATCATGCACCAGATCGAATTCTTTTTTGATAGAATCGAAGAAGTCGCGTCCCACCTCTTTTTCCTTTTTGACTGGAACTTCATCGCTAAATCTATCTAGTAAGCTGTCGTCGAGTTGTTTGCCTTTGGCTAGAAATTTACTGCTTGTTTTTTGGAGACAGGGATCATTATCTATATTACTTATAACCGTTTTTTCAGGAAACTCGTATACTACTTTAGGGCTAGTACTTGTGCTGTCCAAACATGCAGTGATGAGTGGTAGAAATAAGAGGAGGAAAAGTTGTTTTTTCATATAACTGAGGAAATTAGTGATTGAGCGAACTAGTGATTGAGTGAATGTAGCGTAACGCCTATTCAATCATTCAGCCATCCACTCATTCGGTCATTGTTTTGCGTGAGGGATAGTAGTGGTAGCTTGGCGAAATAGGTGCTTTGAGAAGCAAGGACTAGCAGGGCTGACAGCGGAAGACACTGCTAGGACTATGCTGAACTAGCAACTATAAGACAACTACAAACGAATAGCCCGACCCCATTTTGCTTATTCGCCAGTAGTTTATGCGTAGACGTATGAACAGGCGAATAAGCAAAAATGGGGGCACGCCCGTCTATTCATTTAATTAAAGATAATCATTTATAGTTCCAAAGAAGATAGGTAACTTATAAGAAATGTAGAAATAAAGTAGAAACCAATAATTTGGCATTTATTTAGTATCTTTATTTTATAATTCCTTACTCGTTTGTAACACATTTCAAAATTAAATAGTCGCAATGCGCTTACAAGATCGATACGAATATAATCCAGCAGCGGATAAGTTGGCGGATGGAAGTTTTGCAAAAATTTACCATGCTTTTGATACGGTAGAAGAAAAAGAAGTCGTGTTAAAGTTTTATCATTCGTTGGCGGTGAGTCCGGCTGTATTTCGAAGAAATATGGAGCGGATAAAGGGGATTGAGCATCCCAATTTGGTGACATTGCATGATTATGTGGAGTTGGAAAGTATTGATTTGATGGGGGAGGTATTGGTGACAAGAGTAGGTGTTTGGGAGTTTGTAGATCACCAACAGTGGGAGAGTTTGAGCGTAATGGATGAGGATGTGGTGGTTTTGAGTGAGCAGATTTTGACGGCTCTCGATTTCTTGCATGGGCAGGAAATGATTCATTTTGATTTGACTTTTGAGAATCTGTTATTTGTTAATAATCAGCAGGTGAAAATCAATAATTATGGTTTGATGACGACAGATGATGCGATGGATTTGCGCCAATTATCACCTAATATTTTGAAATATTATTCACCTGAGTTTTTTGATCATAATTATGCCAATGATACGGGAAAGGTAACTAGTAATACTGATTTGTGGAGTTTTGGATTGATTTATTATAAGTTGAAAAATGATCGTTTTCCTTTGGGGGAAGATGTTGATTTGGCAGAAGATGTAGATGCTGCTCATTTGGTATTACATAGTCATATTCACATTCCTGATTTTTTATCTCCTGTTGATATTGCAATTCTTAAAAGTTGTTTGGAAAAACAGGCTGGTGAACGGGTGGAAAGTGTAGAGGAGTTGCGGAATGTTATTCGTCGTTTTGATCGACAAGAACGACTAGAAAAGGTGCTTCCGATTGATGAACAACAATTGAAAAGTCGCTATGAATTTGACTTTTTATCGGATGTAATTGAGCATACAGATAGTTCTTCTTGCTTTAAGGCTTTGGATTTGTTGACGAATGAAACGGTGAGTTTGGAGATTTTTTGGGAGAATGCGAGTGTAGGACTTTTACAACAAATAGACCTTCGAGCTTATGCACATTTATTTAAATTGGTGCAGTATGAAAAGGGGAGTCAAAAAATATCATTAGCGGGTATTCGAGCACCTCATAAACCGCCTCGCCAACAGTCGCAGGTGCAAGAGGAACCTATTCCACTTGCTGCAGATGTGTCGGTGGTAGAGGTTGGGAAAAGTATGCAGACGGGTCTGACAGAAACAGCTAAGATACAGCAACCTGATCGACTAACATTGCTTCAAAAGGAGGAAGATGAACAGACGATTATTCGTCCTTTGGCAGTAGAAAAAGAGGAGGATGAGCAGACGATTATTCAGCCTTTGGTACATAAAGTGGAGTCGAAGAATGGACATCAAAAAGAGCGTGACGAGGAAGTACAAAAAGAGGAATTGGAATTGACTGCTTTGGGTTTGGAGGCGATGGAATTGCCTAGTGAATTAAAGCAAAATGGAATGGTTTTGAGGAAGGAGGAAGAGGCTGATGAGACGGAAGTGAAAGAGGCGGAGCTATCAGTTGAACAAACGAGTTATTTACGAAAGGTGAGTGATGAGGTAGAGACAATAGAGAGTGTTCTTTTTTTGCGTAACGCATATGGTTATGATCCGAGTGAGGATTTGATGCATCGAGATGGTTTTGTGCGGGTGTATCGAGCATTGAATAATAAAACGGAGGAATTGGTGGCTATTCGCTTTTATTCGGTGACTGATTTGCCATTGAATCCATATTTAGGGAAATTTAAAACCTTCCAGCATCCCAATATTTTACAAATTTATGCTTCCTACCAAACGGAAGTGGAAGATGCTTTTTCGGGTAAGGAATTGTTGATTGCTAATGTGGCTGAGTTTGTAGGAGGGAATACACTAGCGCAACTCAAGGGTACGGAGTATATCAATGTTTATCAACTTTTTTCGGACATTTTACATGGCTTGGCTTTCTTGCATGAGCAAGGTATTACTTATGGGGCACTCAATCCTGCGAATATTGTAAAGGTGGGCGATTCGTATAAGTTGGTGGAGAAAGTGATAGATACAGAACGTTTGTTTACTTCTCATTCACGCGAAGGTATGTATGCCCCTAATCCTGCTTACCTGGCTCCAGAACAATTGGATGTACAGACTTTTGGAACGGATGGGGAGATATTACCGAATGTTGATTTGTGGGCATTGGCGGTAATTTTCTATGAGTACTATACGAATTACAACCTATTTGGCGAACCAGATATGGAAGTGTCCGATGCCGAAATGGTGTCTAATGTGATGCATCGAGATGTAGCAGGGTTGATTGAGCCTTTTGATGCGCCTTATTTCGATATACTGGAAAAGTGCTTGGTGAAAAAAGCGGCTGATCGAGTGCAAAGTGCCAAGGAGTTGTTGGAGTTTCTAAAAGGAGCTTGATTGACAAATAAAATCGCCCACATACGAGAATACCTAATCCATCTTGAATCATTTTCTATGGATTATAAATAGCTTCTTTTGTTTTAGCTTCCCATTTAGCTAGGTTAAGGTTGTTTATTACCTCAAATGCTGTTTCTGCCATTTTGTTTCCCTTATTATCCAGAAGCGGATTGACCTCTACAATTTCGATACAAATTACTTTGCCTGAATCAATTAATTGATTGATTATTTTGATGACTTCATACTGATCAAATCCATAGGGGACAGGTGTGCCTGTTCCATACGAGATGAGGTCGCAATCGAGGCTATCTACATCAAAGGAGATGTATAAAATATCACAGTCTTTTACTATCTCCAAAGCTTCTGCTACTACGGTTTCTAATCCTCGGTGTCGCACTTCGGCGACGTTATAGTTTCGAATACCAAACTTTTCTATTTGCTTATCTTCAGGTTCTTCGGTATCTCTAACACCGAAGAAGACAATATCTTCTGGCATAATTTGAGGACCATGAGAATCAATGTTTTTCATGGCGTTCCAGTATTTTGCTGTTTGATCCGAAACCTCATTTACTTGATAATCGAGGTTATCATCGGCAATGGCAGCTCCTAGTGGCATTCCATGAATATTACCTGATGGAGATGTGTAAGGGGAGTGTAAGTCGGCATGAGCATCAATCCAAAAGACACCGATTCGTTCTTTGGGATAAGCGGCTCTAATTCCGCTAATGGTTCCTAGTGAAGCGGAGTGATCGCCAGAAAATACGAGGGGAAGTTCTTCTTTTAATAGGGTAAATTTGACGGCTTCACTTACGCGGCTACATTGTTCGTAGACATGCCCAATTCGTTTGGCAAAGGAGTTTTTTACTTTATCGTAGATAGACTCATTGTGTGTTTCTACATCAATATGTGGATAATTTTGAAAGAAATCATTTCCTTGATTAATAGCTGCAATTTCTATTGCATCTATTCCTAAGTCGGCACCCCTTGTACCCGCGCCAATATCTGATCTATTCTTGATTAGTTTGATTTTCGTTTTCATAGGCCAAATATAGGAAGTTTAGACTAAATGAATGAAATGGTGGGTGCTAATAAAGTGTAGATGGGAAGTGGGAACATAAAAAAAGGTCTTCTCCCTTAAATAAAGAAGAAGACCTATCAACAAACGAGTATAAGTAAAGAAGAAAGACAAATTATTTTTTCATCTTTACTAAAAAAACTTGTTAATTTGAGTTGAGAAATAAGACTTATAGTGTAGTGTAATTGAAGTAGAAAAAGAGGAGAGAACCTAGTTAATACTCAAAGTTGCCTTACTTTAGTACTCTATCAAGATAAAATTGACGATTGCTTTTGACGATTTTTACTCCCCAATTTTGTTACAAAGCCTCGCCTTAGCTTTGGCTATGCCTGCGTTTTGTGCCTCATTGGGAATCAAAACTCATTCTAAATCAATTCGTCATTTTAACGTTGACAGAGTACTAGTAATGTAATAAAATTAAGAAAACTTTATAGAGTTTTAACTAGGCCAATCCTTATTCGAACAATAAACGATTCGTGATATAATAAATCACAAATCGTGCCATATCTGAAAAAAAAGTATTGAAATTTACTAACAATGTACATGATAGGCGGGACTTTATTCGAATAGGTAAAAATTTATAAAGGTTATGACACTAAATTTTATTAAATGTACAAAATGGCTGACATAATTGTGACATAATACTTGTTTTGTTAAATAAGCTTGCCTAGTGTTATTAAAGCAGTCAATAGGTGATACTCAAATAAAAAACCCTCTCCATTTGAAAACAGAGAGGGTTTGGATTACTTAATAAACCAGCTATAGTTTAAGTAACGGATAAATAATAACTTCCACATTTTTAGCTGATCTTTGAGCCTTATTCTGTGTTGTGAAGCCTCGTCATAGCTATGGCTATGTCTACATTTCACGCCTTGAATAATACTAAAATCTCTAGCTATAAAGTTGCGGAAGTTATTTTTTAACCGTTACTAACTTTAAAAATCAGATTATTCTTTGATAAACTTAGTATTTACACTAGTATTTCCAATTTGAATTTGGAGTACATATAATCCAGATGAGAAATTATTTAAATCGAAGCTGTGATCATAAATACCAGCTGCATTTTGCAATTTCTCACTGATAATTAGTTTACCAGTAATATCGAACAAGTTAATTTGAACGTTTCCTGTTTCCAAAGATTGGAAGCTAACATTAACTCTTTCTTTTGCAGGAACAGGGTAGACACTACGGATTTGAATACCTTCAAGAATTGGTGTCAATTCAGTCTCTAATGATGGGCTACTGTCTGTTTTACCATCTAATTGGATAAGGTTAATATATGAATCACAATCAGTGGATACTTCCACTTTGATACGGAGACGTTGACAATTACCATTCATATCACATGCTCGAATAGATACGTAATCCTGTCCAGTAAAAGTAGGAGATGGTGTAAACGTAAAACAACCACCTTTATTGATTGTTAGCTTATTATTGTTTCGAGATCTAGCAAATTCGATATACTTAATACCTTCTAATTTACAGAACTCAGGACAAATGATTAAGGATTGCAATGGAGCAGTACAGTAATTAAGTACTTCTTCACAGCTTGGAACAACTACATTAATGATGACAGTCCCTTCACTACAAGCTCCTTGGTCATCACAAACTTGGTAGGTAAACATATCGACTCCTTCAAAATTACTTTTTGAACGATAACGGAATTTGCCATAGAAAAATCCTAAACGTCCGTTTGATGCTTGAGTGTAGGCTCCTAATATTAAGGAATCACCCTCTGCATCATAGTCGTTGAGTAATACATCTATATTGATTAACTGTCCAGATTCAACGGTTACGGTATCATTGACTGCAACAGGAGTGGTATTTAATATACATGGGCCTGATGTATAGCTAGTGACTCCCGCTTGTAGGGCATGACAAGGATTGAAATAGGTGACTTCATTACATCCGCAAACTGGTAAATCAAAGTCAGGACATTCCACAGGATTAAGAGATCTGAATTCAATGAAAAGAGAATCTATACAATCAGCAGCTTGTATACAAAGTATCTGTTTATTCTGAAGATTAAATACGACACTTGATACATGCTCAATTCCAGCAACTAATGAGGAGTCGATATAATGTATAACTGGACCTTCATTTAAATCTACCCCTGTTGTATCTAAAACTTGAACAAAATATTGGTTTAATTCATGGTCAAATCCTAGGAAACCTGGTGTGTTGGTATAACAAACATCATTGCAATCACCTTCTATATAATCAACACCTGCACAGGCAGCATAACAAGGATTGATATAATTAAGTCCATTTGATCCACATACTGGATCATACATAAATCCACAACCACACTCATAAATAAACGATCTATCTGTAAGATCATCAACAAGGTCACTACAGTAACTAATCACTGGATAAGTAGGGACAACAAATCCACCAAGATTACAAATATAATTACCTTCACAATCAAAAACTTGGATAGGCATATCTGCAATAGCTGGATTTGGATGAATGATAAACACTTGCTCATTGAATAGGGTCGCTATTTCAATTCCCGAAGGTTGATGAGTAGCTATATATTCTTGAATCCAATCTAATGCTAATGGATCATCTGCACAAATATCAAGTGCAGGTAAGGTTCCGCAATCTTCTACAATTACTTCAAAATAAAAGTAAACAGGTTTCCAATATTCTGCTGAACCATAATCGTATGTTTGTACTAAATAAGTAGTTGTTTCTGTAGGAGTCGCATATGGGTTTTGACAGTCGGTACAAGAAAGTCCTGTAGCTGGTGACCAAGTATAAGGAACATGGTCAGCAGGCAATAGTAAATCATCTGGAGCACCCATGAAAGGTAAAATAGGTCCTTGTAAATAAGTACCTCTACTCAAACAGATAGTATCTGTATGATAAGGCTCACAAACACCTTCACTATACTCTTGTATAAAATCACACTGTGCTAAACAAGCATTATCATAGATCAATCCATTCGAACCACAAACAGGTTCATAAGTAGTTGGACAATCACAATCATCCGCTTTTTCCCAACACGTTTCTGGATTGATTAAGGCAATACCATTATCAAAACAAGTATTTATAAATCCATGTTCACATACTATATCTCCATCACAATTATATACAGGAGAAGAGGCATCTACCGCAATAAGTGGATTTCCATCTGTTAAACATTCATAATCGTAAAAAGTACCGAAGAAATTATTTCCTAAACTATCAGTATATTTTAAAATTCTATCATAACAATTTAATCCTGCATTTGCATCAGCAATAATATCTTGTACAAAAGCCAATGTGTCGCAAGAACAAGAACTAGCATTATAAATTGGTTGTGGATCTGCATTTACAATTGTATCTACTTCAGCAATACATTCTCCTTCTACCCAACTAACACCTGAACAGTCTGCAAAACAACTATTAGTATAAGTAAATCCATTAGTACCACATACAGGAGCCATAGCCAATAAGCACTCACATTCGTAAATGACCACTGGATTAATATAATTATCTATCGTAGCACAAAGTGGATCGGTTGGTGGATTAAAAGGATCAATGATACCTGCAAAAATACAAAGTAAGTTACCCGCACAATCATACGTTTCAATTGATAAATTTAAAGTGAAATTGCGATCATATACTAAAAATACAGTACTTCCTTCATACTCACGTTGCTCAATCTTCGAAGGGAATTCTTCCGTAATAATAGTAGCTAACCAATCTAAATCAGCTAGTGGATTAACTACATTACAAACCAAAGAGGTATCATTAGTAATTGGATCATTTTCTGTAATTAGTGAATCAGCTTGTGCTTCAATAGGACATTCATCAACAATTACTTCATAATAACTATAAATGGGCATCCAATAGTCGTCAGCAAACATGTCATATGTTACTAAAACATAAGTAGTTGTCGTATCAGGTGAAGCAATTGGATTTTCACAATCGGTACAAGATAAACCTGTAGCAGGAGTCCAAGTATAAAGTGGCTCATTGAAATAAGGATAATCAGGATAGGCTATATCAACTACTAAGGTATCATCTGGACCAGGTTCATAAGGCTCAAAGGCTAAATAAACACTATCACCAGCACAAATAATATGTGAAGTAGTAGGAGCACAATCTCCTTCTGTATAGTCATGCATAAAATCACAGTGCGCTAAACAAGCATTATCATAGATCAATCCATTCGAACCACAAACAGGTTCATAAGTAGTTGGACAATCACAATCATCCGCTTTTTGCCAACAATTAGAGAAAGATTCAAACTCAATACCCATCTCAAAACAGCTATTCCAAAATCCAGTATGACAAATAATAATACCCTCACAATCATAAACAGGGAAAAGAGGATCAACTGCCAAACCAGGATCTCCTCCTGTTATACAATCATAATCACCTCCTGTTGTGAAATAGGTATTTCCATTCGTACCCATTACACGGTTGATACTTGATAAACAACTCTGACCAGCATTCGCTTCAGCTATCAAGCTATCCATCCATGCTAAACTATCACAAGAACAAACCACTGGATCAGCTACCTCCGTCGTATCTTCAAGTATAATGGGTTCTGGGTCAACCGGTAAAAAGACCTCATTGGTATCAACCGGCATATTTGTTTCTTCACCTATAATCGGATCAGTAGTAGTGACCGTATCAATTGGTTCCTCAATCGGATCAGTAGTAGTGACCGTATCAATTGGTTCCTCAATCGGATCAGTAGTATTTGTTGTATCAACTGGTTCCTCAATTGGTTCCTCAGTACACTGCCCGTCTGTATAAGTCACCCCCGCACAATCTGCGAAACAACTATTGATATAAGAAACCCCATTACTACCACATACAGGAGCATATGAGCCAGGACAACTACAAGTATAAATAACTTCCATGTCAGAGAAGTTCGTATTAATATTGGGGCAAAATGGCTCGGTTGGGAAGTTAAATGGATCAATAATTCCTCTGAAAATACAAAGTAATTCCCCTTCACAATTATAGGTGTCTGCTTCCAAAGTAACATCAAAGTTGGTATCATAAATCACAAACACTTTAGAACTATCATAAGTATAGGTCTCTATTTTAGAAGGTCGTTCTGTTTGGATCAAATCAATCAGCCAATCTAGTTCTTGAACTGGATTAGTCACTCCACACATAGTAGTAGAGTCGGTTTGTGCCATTACAGGGTTGGTGAAGAAAAAGGCACAGCTTAACAATAAAAGTAGTACTCGGTTCATAATTACATATTTAATTTACTGTTGTTGTATCTCAAAGAGATTAGGTAGGATAGTAAAGGGAAGAGAAATAATAGAATAAAATAATTTGTTAGTTGGATTAATACATACACCCTCTATACGAAAAGAGTGCCTATTACGGGGATCAATTGAAAAAGGTTACAAACTTGACTAGAGATTTTTTTTATAAATGACTTGAAAGCCTTATAGATAAATACAATTGTATATTTTTAATAAATTCACAAAAAAATACAAGTAAATGTTTCTCATCCATACTAAGCCCTCTGTTATGCCTGTCCAAATTTCACATATTACTGTCTTTTAAACAGAACAATTCTGTACATTTGTAAAAAATAGAACAGATGACAACTACTACAATCATACAAGCCTATACCGACAAAATTGGCGGTTTAGTACAAACAATGGCCATTGAGTCATATCATCTCAAAGGAAAAATAGAACTTGTTGGAACAGGAATGAAAGGAGATATAGAAGAATGGATGACACAAGGAAAACAAGGATTTAAAATCCGTAATAAAATTGATTTAGGCGTTTTTAAGCAAGAAAACGGTTATGATGGCACTATCATTTGGCGGGGAGATTCTAATGGGATGATTACCAATATTACTTCCGAAGAAGCCATACTCGATTTTGAACTCAAAGGGATTCTTCAATCACTCGAATTTGCCACCTTCAAACATCCTGATATAGAGCTACATAAAAGTGAAAATGACAGCCATTTCCTCCTACATATTCTATATCACCCACTTGAAAGAGAAGTAATTTATTTTATCAATAGATACACCTTTTTACTAGATCAATTGGTAGAAAAAGGCGATCAAACCACCCAAATCGACTTTGCTGATTATAGAGCAGTTGGCAATATTCTCTATCCCTTCTTCAATAAAACCACCCATATTGAGGAAAATCAAACCCAAATTGTGCAATATGAAGAAGCTTATCTAAATGAAAAATTACCACCTAGCTTTTTTGAAATGCCAAGCACCTCTGTACAAGATTATACATTTGCCAATGGAAGTTCTTCCGAAAATAACGCTTTTGAGTTTTGGGGACACATCTACCTAAAAGTAGCCCTCAACGGAATAGAAAAATGGTGGGTACTCGATTCTGGGGCAGGAAAAACCCTCATCGACAAGACTTTTAGCGAAGAACTCAACCTAAAAGTAGAAGGAACCATACAAGGAAAAGGAGTGTCAGAAACCACCACCTTCGAACTTGTCCAATTCAATACCTTAGCAGTCGATGGATTGAGCTTACAAGATCAACTCATTATTGCAGCCCCCATAGCAGGCTTATTTAAAGGCGTCATTGGTGTCGAAATTGGAGGCATCTTGGGATATGATTTTATGTCCCGCTTTGTTACCAAAGTCGATTTTGCCAAGCAATTAATCTCCTTCTACGATGCTAAAACCTTCGAATATCATGGAGAAGGACAAGAAATAGCCGCCGAAATCGAAAATAATTTATTACACATCCCACTCACCATCGACCAAAAATACACCGGCAAATGGTCAGTAGATACAGGAGCAGCCAGCCTCTCCTTTATGTATCCTGCTGCACAAAAATACCAACTACACGAACGAGAAGGAATGCTCACCATAGCAGGAGGCGTATCAGGCGAGTATCATAGCAAACGATGTCGTTTCGAAAGTGTGCAAATAGGTGATTTCCAGATAGACAACCCACTTATGCACTTTCCCAATCACGAAGTACATGGAGCCTTTGCCAACCCAAAATTTGATGGAAATTTAGGTACTGATCTCATGCGCCACTTCACCGTTTACTTCGACTATATTCAACGCCGTTTGATCCTCGAAAAAAATGAAAACTTCAACCAAGCATTTCCCGAAAACCAAACAGGCATTCAATTTAGAGGAGACGAAGAAGGTCATTTATTCATCAAATATATTGCAGCCAACGGCACAGCCGCCCAAACAGGCATCCAACAAGGCGACCAACTTGTTGCCATCAACGATACGAAAGTAGAAGAAACTCCGCATTTTTACGACCTCCAAAACCTATTCAAACAAGTACCAGGAACCCCTATGGTCGTCACCGTTCAACGCGGAGAAGAAGAACTACAATTTGAGTTTGTTTTAGACAAGGTCATCTAATTTTTTGGTATCTTTGGGCGTGCCCCCGATAGCGTATATTTTTTATGCTTCCGCCAGCGTCCTCACTGGTGGCATAAAAAATATACGCTATCGGGGTCGGGCTATTCGCTTGTAGTTGCCTTGCAGAAAATATGTTCAGCTAATATGCTGGCAGTGTCTTC
>JAHDHP010000079.1 GCA_020631245.1 Bacteroidota bacterium
AGCATCTTTTACTGACACTCCCACTATTATTGAAAAAAAGAAAGAACGCTCTAAGATAAAAGGAGGTAAGCAAACTTTTCCTGAGCGAACACGTGGCATACCACAAGCTCTTTTTTTTCTTCTCTATGTTGGTATCGCTGCGGTTTTGTTATATGATATTTTTGGTACTGGTTTTTTTCATATCAACCCAATTGCAATGATCCCTATTCTTTGTTTTTTTGTAGGCGTTTGGATCGTTAACTATAAGCATCTCTTTAAAGAATGGGGATTACACTGGATGGGTGTTTTTTTTCTAATTAGCTTAGGAGCTAGTCAGGGCTTAAGCTATTTGCAATACTTACTTGAAGTGGATATTGACTTCCTTCATCCTATTATAAACACAGCTATTATTTCCTCCTTTTTCCTCTGTATTACTGCCTTTTTATCCTTATTCAATCGTTCCAAAAGAAGCAGTCTTAACCGCGCTTGTTTATGGATTATAAATAATGCAGCTATCTCCTTCATTCTATTAGCTCTGTATGAAGTAGGCATTTTAGACCCCATCATGACCATTACCTTCATATCTAGTCTCTGGATATTAAGGAGCTTCTTTTATTTTATCCAAAACAGAAAAAGTCTAACAAGTACTGATTTTTCTATTCAATACTGGGTATGGGGAGGTTTATTAAGTCTACCTGTCCTTCTAGCACATTATTATTTTATCATCTCTCACTACGAACGCCCACTATTACTAAGTTATAGCTTCGCTGTTTTACCTATATTGGGTTATGTGCTCCTCTTTTTTCAAAAAAAAGCAACTAACTCTTTTTCTATCATTTTATTAATTATTGGAATCAGTACCAGTCTATTACTACTTTCAACCAATCTCGCTTATTTATGGGATAGCAACAGTCCTATTCTAGCTGCACTTATTGGTATTGTCCTCACCTTCCTCCTTTTCAGCACTAAAATTCGGCAAAGCATAGGCATGTGAACGCTTTTCTAAATAAAGTGTATCTTTAAGTAGACGACACCTCAATTACAATAACGGCTATGATTCTACTTTTAAATCTCATCGACCTCAGTATCATTACCTTTATCATGACTACTATCATGGGGATATGGTTATTCATTGAATTAGGTGTGCCACGCATTCGACAAAGATGGCAACAATATAAAGATGAAAAAGAAGCGGAAGAAATTGTACGGCGAGAATTGGAAGCAATGGGGCAAAAAGTGGAGAAACGACCGACAATGGAACGGAAAACGAAAAAACGACCGACGACCGACGATGGAACGATTAACGTTCAATTGTAAATCTTCGCACATTAAATCAATTTTTCACCATTCAAGTTCGTTGTTAACACCTCACTCATATAATCAAAATAAGGACGTAGTAGTATATAAGACTGAAGTACCTCTTCTATAAATCCCTTTTTCAAGACCTCCTTATCCGAGAAGTAGCGCATAAAATAAAACTGTTTTTTACGAATCAAATCAATAGCGGGATGCTCCTTATCAAAGCCTCTTGGAGCCGTTTTCACCTCCTCCCCTATCATCCCACCAAAATTTGTCTTTAATTCTTGATCCGACATAATTGTACGAACTTCTGTATCATCCATTTCAAACTCTTTGCGGATACGCAATAAATCGTTCGAGTTCGGTCGCCAAAACCCGCCTCCTACATAAGAATTCCCACCTGGCTCAATCCGTAACCAATACCCGCCTCTACGATGGGCTGTTGCCCGCACGAATCCTCCAGAAAATCGTCCACTAAAGGGTGTTTTATCCTTTGAAAAGCGTACATCTCGATAGATGCGGTAAATGCGATGTCGCTCAATCAAGTCTGTCTCTTCTAAGCGATCATGTATTGCTTGAAAGAAGGCTTTTGCTTCCGTTTGATGTCCTTTGAAAATGTCTTTTCGAGCATTGAACCAGTCGCGATTATTGTTCGCTTTTAGATCGCTTAGAAATTGGAGTAAGTCTTTAGAAATAGTCACGCTATATAGAGAATTATTTTTTTATAATATGACAAGTAAGTTACGTATTTTTTATGTACCTTTGCCTACCATTTTTTATATATTTAACCTTACTAGAACATGAGCAAGCAATCGGGTTATTTTCGGTATCCCACCATCCATAATGAGCAGGTGGTATTTGTTAGTGAAGACGACTTATGGAGTGTCTCTATCCACGGAGGAAATGCCGTTCGGCTAACCTCCAATCTTAATGCAGTTAGTTATCCATTGTTATCACCTGATGGACAATGGATAGCCTATGTAGGACGAGAAGATGGGAATCCTGAAATTTATATTATGCCTGCTCAGGGAGGCATCAGTAAACGCCTTACTTATACCGATAGTATGGCTTTATTTTTATGTAGTTGGTCTCCCGATGGAAAGGAGATTATTTTTAGTAGTTCTTACAAACAAGCTTTTTGGAAATCGAGTAAACTTTTTAAAGTATCGGTAGAGGGTGGACTACCAACAGAAATGAATTTGGGAATTGCCCAAAGTTATTCTTTCGGACCTGGCAAACAACGTGTGTTGGGACGAAACACCCTTGACATAGCTCGTTGGAAACGCTATCGTGGTGGTACTACTGGTCGTATTTGGATTGATGCAGGTGGACGTGGTAGTTTCAAACGCTTAGATGAACCAGCTAGTAACTTTGCTTGCCCCTTATGGATTGGAAAACGCATTTACTTTATTTCTGACCATGAAGGAATTGGAAATATATACTCAGTCAATCCGCAAGGAGAGGATATTCAAAAACATACGAGTCACACCGAATACTATGTGCGGAATGCACGTACAGACGGAGAGCATATTGTCTACCAAGCAGGTGGCGACTTACATATCCTTAATGTTGCAGACGGTAGCCAAAAACAACTCGACTTTGACTATCCTAGTCCACGTACTCAACGACAACGAAAATATGTAAATGCGGCTAGTTATTTGCAAGGTTATGCCATTCATCCCAAAGGGCATTCTTTATTAGTAAATACACGTGGAAAAACCTTTGAGATGGGTAATTGGGAAGGGCCTGTTTATCCGATCAACAATCAGGATGGTGTTCGCAAACGTCTTCCTACCTATTTTAATAGTGGAGAAAAGATAGCCGTTATTTCTGATGCAGGAGGCTCGGAAACCCTAGAAGTATTCCATAAAAAAAATGGGAAAATAACTCAATTTGAAGGACTTGATTTAGGGCGTGTCATTAACATGGCTATTTCTCCTGATGATAAGCTGATAGCTCTATCTAATCACCGTTTGGAATTACTACTTATTGATGTTAAAAAGAAAACAGCTCAAGTAATAGATAAAGGAAGCAGCCACCGTATTGAAGATTTTGAATGGTCACCCGATAGCCAATGGCTTGCATATGGTTGTAATATTGCACCACAGGCATCGGTTATCAAAATATATAGCCGTAAATCTGGTGAAAGCCAAGCAGTAACGAGTGGTGACTTTATTGATCGCAGTCCTACTTTCGACCCTAAAGGACGTTATCTTTATTTTATCTCTCATCGTATTTTCAACCCTGTATACGATCAACACTATTTTGATGTCAATTTCCCCAAAGGAATGCGTCCTTATTTGATTGCCTTACAGAAAGATGCTCCGAATCCATTTATTCCTGTTCCTAAAACACCAGGAGAAGATGATGATTTCCCACCTAAAAAGCCAACAAAAACTAAAAAGGTAAATCAGATAAAGATAGATTTTGAAGGTATCACAAGGCGAATTGCTCAATTTCCTGTTGCAGAAGGTGACTATCATCAAATAAAAGCTATCAATGATAAAGTTTATTATACTTACTATCCTGTAAAAGGTTCTTTGGATAACGACTTTTATAGTGGTGAGGCTTCTGCAGATGGCTATTTATTGTATTATGACTTTGAAAAAAAGGAACAAGAAGATTTTATAGCAGGTATTAGTCATTTTGATATTTCATCTAAGTCAGAAACACTCATTTACCAATCTGGTAGAGATATACGCATTTTATCGGCTAAAGGGAAACCTCCTAAAAATGATCAAGATAGTATTAGTCGCGAAGATGGTTGGATAGATATAAATCGAATTAAGGTTTCTGTTGTTCCTCCAATGGAATGGAAACAAATTTTTAACGAGATTTGGCGATTACAAAAACAGCAGTTCTGGGTAGAAGATATGTCGGGTGTTGATTGGGATAAAGTACATAAACGTTATTTCAAATTGATAGATAAAGTTTCTTCACGAGCCGAGCTATCAGATATAGCCTGGGAAATGCAAGGAGAATTAGGTACTTCTCATGCTTATGAAATAGGTGGAGATTACCGCCGAGGCCCTCAATACTATCAAGGTTTATTGGGAGCAGATTTCAAATACGATAAAAAGGTGAATGCTTACCAAATCACACATATCGTACAAGGAGATCAGTGGATAGATGCTTATTCCTCGCCTCTTGCTCGCCTCGGAGTAAAAGTGCAAGAAGGAGATTGGATTGTGGCGGTGAATGGAGAAAAAATGACGAAAGATCATTCTCCTTATAAAGCACTTGTTAATCAAGTAGGCACTGATGTTTTACTCACTATTTTGAGTAACGAAACGGGCAAGAAGCACCGAATAACAGTGCGTACACTTGGGTGGGAGCAAAAATTACGCTACCGAGAATGGGTTGAGAAAAACCGTAATTATGTACATGAACAAACGAATGGAGAGGTAGGTTATGTACATCTTCCAAACATGGGCCCTGAAGGTTACTCTGAATTTCATCGTTACTATGCTACTGAATCGAATCGTAAAGCTCTAATTGTTGATGTGCGTTATAATGGTGGTGGACATGTCTCTCAGTTGATCTTAGAAAAATTAGCTCGAAAACGAATTGGTTATGATTTATCGCGCTGGGGCGAAGAGGTTGATCCCTATCCTGCTCATTCTATAATTGGCCCAATCGTTGCATTAACCAACGAGTATGCCGGTTCTGATGGTGATATATTTAGCCATTGTTTTAAACTAATGGAATTGGGTAAGCTAATTGGGCGTCGTACTTGGGGAGGAGTTATTGGTATTTGGCCAAGACATCACTTGATTGATGGTGGCGTAACAACGCAACCTGAATTTTCATTCTGGTTCCCTGATGTTGGTTTTGGAGTTGAAAATTATGGTACCGAGCCACATATAGATATAGACATTACACCTCAAGATTGGAAAGCTGATAAAGATCCACAAATGGATCGGGCGATTGTGGAAATTAAAAAGGAATTGAAGAAAAATCCTCCGACATTACCTGATTTTGGACCTCTACCCGATTTGAGCTTACCTTCTTAATCGCTTAACATCTTAGTAATGGATGACTAATAAATGAATAGTTATATTCATGTTTTATGGCTATATTCGTTTTATTTTTTACCTTTACCAAATGTTTAGGAATGAGGAATAAATAACTTTACACATTTGGCTGCTTCTTTTTACACCTAGCTGTGTTAGAAAGCCTCGCCGTAGCTTTGGCTATGCCTACGTTTTCTGCCTTGCTAGGCATAAAAATAATCTATCCAAAAATTGTAAACTTATTTTATCATCATTCCTTAGATAGCAAATTACTATTTAGAAAGTTTGAACAATTATAGAACAATATTGTATAATAAGCAGCAATATAAATAATAGAAGAACAATATTGTATAAGTAAAAAGGAAAAGGATAAATTGACCAATCTAGCTGTCTTTTTGCTAACAACACTTCGTTGAAAAGCCTCGCCAGAAGCCCACTGCTATGCCTACGTTTTTCGCCTTGTCTTGTCAACAAATAGCCTAGCAATATTTGATCAATTTATTTTTTCATCTTTACTAATAAACGGCACTAACAAGACAAGTCTGAACACTTATCTAACACAATAGTACTCTGTCAAGACAAAATTGACGGAGTACTATACATTGATCGTGTAAATAGAATCATTATGCCCAGTTTACAAAACTACCATGCTGTTTTTGTGGATGATAATCCTGCGAATAACTTTCTAACAAAAACTATTATTGAAATAGATGAGTTGCCAATTGAGGCAAGTATTTTTGACAATCCACATAATGCTCTCGACTTTATTACAGACCTTTTAAAAGGAGAAAATACTGAGCTTCCTCCTATTGATGTTATGTTCATTGATCTACAAATGCCTCAATTACATGGCTTTGACTTCATCGCAAAGTATGAAGAACTTCAAAAAGAATATGATTGTAAAGCTCCTATTTGTATAATGACTTCTAACATTGTGGAAGAAGTGAAAGAAAAAGCAGCGACCTTTCCAAGTGTTATTGGTGTTTATGTCAAACCATTTTCTCCCGAAATATGGGAAGAGGTTTTAAAAAAATATGAAAACGACTTGAAGGATTGAGAAATAATGTGCGATGTGCGAAAAAATCTTCGTACATCGCACTTCGCACGATTCACGCGTGAGGGATAGAGGCGGAAGATTGGTGAAATAGATGCTATGTGAAGCAAGGACTAGCAGGGCTGACAACGGAAGACACTGCTAGGACTATGCTGAACTAGTAGCTATGAGCCAACTATTAGCCGAAAGCCCGACCCCACTTTCCGCTTGAGTTCATGCGAAACGCATGAACGGGCGGAAAGTGGGGGCACGCCCAAAAAATAATTCCATAAAAAAACTTAGCTCTTCAACTGAGGCTTAAAAAGCTTTTTCAACTTCTCCATTTTGGGGCGAATCACAAACACACAGTAAGGTTGATATTTGTGATCTTGATAGTAGTTTTGATGCTCTTGTTCCGCCTTAAAAAAATTGATGAGCGGACTGACCTCTGTGACAATAGGTTGCTCCCACAAATCTGATGCATCTGCTTCTTTGAGAGAGGCTAAAGCAACTTCTTTTTGGACATCATTGTGGTAAAAAATGACCGATCTGTACTGTGTTCCTTTGTCGGCTCCTTGTTGATTGAGAGTGGTAGGGTCATGAATATGCCAGAATATAGTCAATAAATCTTCATATTTCACAATTTCAGGATCATACTCTACCTGTATCACCTCTGCATGACCTGTACGCCCAGTACATATTTCTCGATAAGCAGGATTGACAATATCCCCCCCCGAATAGCCTGATACCACCGATATTACGCCTGCTATTTTTTGATATACGGCTTCAATACACCAAAAGCATCCTCCTCCAAAAGTCGCCAGCTCTAAGCGTTTATTGACGGGACTTTGGCTTGTTTTTTGTTCGTTATTAGTTAGGTCTTTATTAGTATGCATTTGTCTTTGATTTTATCATTTTTATAATTGACTAGTAAAGCGTGAAATCATCGCCCCTTATCCACTTAGTAACTCCCTTAATTGCGTTCTTTTATGAAAAGCAAAACATCCCTTAAACAAGTTGCTATAGCTATACCTGAAAAACTACAAATCATTCCCGATTTTCTAGTTGATTTTGTCGTTACTATTTATAACCATTTATACGACCTTTTTGTTAAATCAACTCCTTATAAGAATCCTCCTCCACATCCTAAACCCAATTATCCGATCTTAGTAGACCTTACTAAGTTAGGCTATACAATAGGTGCTATTGTAGTTACTGCCGAGACGGAGGAAATAATGCGTTCTAAAGGCTTACGAGTAGCCGAAGAAATGGGCATGAAAATTTTTCGAGACTTTGAAGCAGAAGATTTTCGAAAATCTATTGAGGATGTTCACCGCCTTCCCATGTTGGAAGATATAGCTTTAATTTTGCAAGACCTACTTGATCGAGAAGAAAAACAAGCTTTACTTGACTATATCAAAACTATTGCTCATGCCAATGGGATCTTAATTAAGAAAGAACAGGAATTGCTAAACATGTTTAGAGAAAATATTAGAATGGAATACGAAAATCCTGACTTAAAGGCAGCCTAAAGAAAATATAAGATGACAATAATCAAGCCTATAAAATATACAGAAGAAAATTGTAGCCCAGAAGAGTATCAAGCTATCATAGAGCGTACTTATATCCTAAAAGAAGAAGCTCTTCCTATTATTTATTATGATGAGATGCCTAATGCAAGTTTATATTCGATTGATCTTTATAAAGGAGTTTAGAAATAAACCATTGGCCGAAGAGATGATTACTGAAATTTATGAAAAGTATTTTTTATCGTAAATACTTTTTATTATCTCGCAATAAGCCCATCACCTTTTCCAAACGGCGCAACTTAGTCGCTTCTCTTTTTGCACTTGTCAAATGCTCCACATATTCTCTCTGACAAGAGTAAGATAAGGAATCAAAAAACGCCTTTACAGTCGCCTCTTTCTCCAAAGCATCCACCAACATTGCAGGACGCTCTACCACTCTAGGAGCCGTATCTAAAGCCACTTCCACCACCACCCAATCACCTACCCCTTTTCCCAGTGCTGTCCGCACATCTTTGCGCATCAATAGAAAATAATAATCCGTTTTCCACTTCGATAAAACACCTTGATAAGTCACCCTCCCATCAAACAGAGCTACAATTTTAGGGCGCTTTGACCCAAAAACAGCAGCCACATCAAAAGGAATGATAACGTAGGCCGCATCTTGTCCATTGTTAGCGTCTACAATTTCCGCTTCAAAAACTTGTTTATCCATCTTTATAAATATTAGAGATTTCTATAGTACCTTTGCACTCCCAAAATACAATAAAAATGGAAATTCATCACGCAAATTTTGTTGGAAGCTTCGTCAGTGTTACCCAGTGCCCTCCACCCGATAAGCCCGAATATGCCTTTATTGGTCGTTCCAATGTAGGAAAATCGTCTATCATCAATATGTTGACAGGTCGTAAAGCTTTGGCCCGTGTATCCAATACACCAGGAAAAACCCAAACACTCAATCACTTTCTAATTGATGAAACCTGGTATATTGTTGATTTACCAGGCTATGGTTATGCCAAGATTTCCAAAACACAACGCAAAGTTTGGGAGCAATTTATTCGCAATTATCTACTACGTCGCGAAAATCTGCAATGCGTTTTTCACCTCATCGACTCCCGTATTCCTCCCCAAAAAATAGACCTCGAATTTGCCGACTGGATGGGTGAAATGCATATTCCTTTTGTGATGGTTTTTACCAAAATTGATGATAAGAAATATAATAAAGGGAGTAATGTCGATGCTTATAACCGCAAAATGCTCGAAAGTTGGAATACCCTTCCCGAACACTTTCTTACCTCCTCTCGTAAACGAACAGGAAGGAATGAGATATTGAGTTTTATTGAAGATATAAATAAACAGTTTTATTCATGATAAACATTGTTAGGAAAATCGCAACATATTTTGTACCTTAATTTTACATCACGAAAAATGGTGTTTCAGTAACTCTTCATTAGTTCATCTTTTTTATTTAGTTACCATGAAAACCATTGTACTTAGTCTTTGTCTAACAGCCATTATTTTAATGGGCTTATCCTTCGCATCTAACAGTTCCATTCCTCCAGAAACACAATCAGATACCCCCCTAATGGGAGAAATCATTATGTTTGGAGGTAACTTCGCCCCAAGAGGTTGGGCATTTTGTGATGGACAATTACTTGCCATCTCCGAGAATCAAGCCTTATTCTCACTCATAGGAACCAATTATGGGGGAGATGGTAGAACCACCTTTGCTTTACCCGATTTAAGAGGACGTGTTCCAATCCATGTCGGTAAATCTCAAGGACCAGGGCTTTCTAATTATATACTTGGACAAAGGAGTGGAGCAGAAAAAACCAACCTAGAAACATCCGAGTCCACTGATGCCGTTTCCCTTCGTTTAGCAGAGTCTGCTGACCCAAGCGATAAAAAATATCAAATTTCCAAAAATCCGAATAACGTACAACCATATCTTGGTGTAAATTATATCATTGCCACACAAGGAACTTACCCTTCTAGCAACTAAGTTTTCTCTGAGCGCATCCAAGCCGCAATGCTGCCATCCGCTCGTTCATGTGTAAATGGGCAGATGGCAGTACTTGTCTCGTAAACAAACAAGTAGAATGAGACACTGAGCTTTACAGAATACATAATCAAAAAAACCCATCCATAACAAGCAAAAAAACAATTTAATTTAAATTATAACTAAAAATATTATTCGTAACATTTTATAACCTCTCCTTGTTTTAGCAGAAAAAATTCTTTACATTTGGTCAAAGTATTTTCTTTGATTTTAGAAAAGAGAACATTATTAGTCGTTTTTTATTTATGTGTAACACCCTATTTTTTAGTACTCCTCCGTATTAGTCTTTCCCCTCGTCATCATTATTCTTTCCATTTTTTTACTCATAAAATTTCTCAAAATGAAAAACGTCTTATTAAGTATTTCGCTTACCGCACTGGTTCTTATTGGAATTTCCTTTATCTCAACCACCACTACTACTACTCCACCCGAGCAACATTCAGCAGAACCTTTCATCGGAGAAATCGCTATGTTTGGAGGCAACTTCGCCCCACGTAGTTGGGCTTTATGTAATGGTCAATTACTCCCCATTTCTCAAAATGAGGCTTTATTTTCACTTCTAGGAACTACCTATGGTGGAGATGGTCGCACCACCTTCGGTTTACCTGATTTACGAGGTCGCGTTCCTATTCATGCAGGACAAGGGCCAGGTCTTTCTAACTATCAATTGGGACAAAGAGGAGGAGCTGAGACCGTCACTCTGACAAGTGCTGAAATGCCTAGTCATAATCATACTAGTGCCCTTGAGATGCGAGTAGGTTCAAGTGCTCCTGATACAGCAGACCCTAATGGTAATATTATTACGTCCTGTAAAATCTATAGCAGCGTAAAAAATCCTTCTGTCAAATTAGGTGATGGTATGTTTACTAATACCATCGGAAATACTGGTGGTAACCAAGCACATGAAAATCGCCCACCTTTCCAAACCATAAATTATATCATTGCTTTACAAGGAACTTACCCAAGTAGAAACTAATATGTTCTAGGGCGCATCCAAGCCGCAAAACAATTGTTGGGTTGTTGTGTGATTGAGTTTCTGACTTAGTGTTATGCTATATTCACTCAATCACACGACAACCCAATCACTCAACAACTCAACAAACCAATCACTCTCTCCTCCCCACTGCCTTATAAAAGGGAATAATTCCAAGCCCTTGTAATTCGTCAGCAATAGGTTTAGCAAATTTGATTTCTACTTGATGATTACCTATTTCTAAATGTCCAATATCCAAATATCCTAACATGCCTACTTGGGAGGTATTTTTTTGTCTATAAAAATACCATTTAGGTACATTTTGTAATGTACCATTTACCCATACTTCCAAATAATTGCTCATACACTCCAATGCTAACGAATCTTGCGCTTCTTCTTTTACACGTTCATCATAATTACAATTCACCTTAATAGAGTCTTCGATCATGTGAATACTGGCCACAAAAATGCGCAGGTAATTCTCTTTAATCACATCTGATTGAATCGTAATGACAGTATGGTCTTCTTCACCTCTTAGGTTATCATACTCATTCAAACTTAGAATTGTTTTTGTTCCGCGCGATTCAGGGAATACTTCGATACCAGAAATACCATTACCCGAATAGTTTTCTATCAACACATAAGAAGCTCCTAAATAAATAACAACAGCTCCCATCAATTTCCAATACCTAATGTTGGTAATTAATGTGTAATAAATATTGCGATACATGAAAGCAAATGTCACCACATTTACCACACGATAAATAGGATAATAAATACGAGCAAAATAGGGTATTTTTTTGAGCAAGCCCAAAGTCAGAAAGTCAAAAATAAAGATGATACCTGTAGATACGATTATGGTATTAAACCAACCTGCTGCATAAGCATAATTACCAAAATTGCTAAACAAGGGTTTCATAGCAAACACTGGTAATACTAACAAAACCATAATGAAACTCAACGCTCCTAAAAGGGACATAAAAAACATATAGGCCATCGCAAACATCGTACTTGCCCATCGTTCTAATTGAAGGATGCGTTCTCTAGTTTGTGGTATTTGACTTAAAAATTGCTTGAAGACGGGACGATACTTCAGGTTTTCTTTTATTATTCCTTCTGGGAAACTATACGATAAACCTACCATTCCTACCCACACTGCTCGTAAGAGCAAATGAGTCACAAAACAAATGATCAACCAAGCATTGGCTGTTTTTAAAATTCCTCCTAAGCCCTGTACGCTCAAAATAGAAAACTCAAAAATGAAGCGGCTCTCTATATAATCTATAAAATGGAATCCTTGAAAGAGGGAAAATAAGATTAAACCAGATAAAACGACTTCTATCTGCCAACTTTCATTTTGTAAGTCGCGCAACCAGTCGGGGAGTTGATCAGTGTAGTTTTCGTGTTTCATACAGCTACACAATTAGTCATTTTCATGTTCCCAAAAACGCTCTTCTTTAACATTTCCTTTGATTTGTTCTTCATGTCTTTTTGTTCGACTCATTCCTGCTAAGAGTTCATCCAAAGTAGGCTTATCTGCTGTCATATTATTTCATTATTAAGAAATACAATTATACCTTGCATAACTGTAATGTCCAAATTTTATTTGATATTAGTATTGGAAAATAAAATTCCGTTATCTTCGTCCTCTCATCCTAGAATGATTCAATAAGCATGCATATTTCTACCCCTGACCAACTCCAAGTACTATTTACTAAGTGGAGCGGCAACCCTGCCCAACAAATTAAAGCCCTACCACCTTCTGGCTCCAATCGTCTCTATTATCGACTGAGTAATGACACCCATCAAGCAATAGGAGTCATCAATGCAGATACTAAGGAAAACCAAACATTTCTTTACCTCAGTCAGCACTTTCAAAGTAAAGGCCTACCCGTACCACAAGTATATGGTGTTGCTGACGATTACACCTGTTATTTGCTCGAAGATTTAGGGGATCAAACACTGCTCTCTTTTTTACAAGCAGCCAAACAACAAAACGGTAAAACAGACTTTCCAACAGAGGCAATCGCTTATTACCAACAAGCATTGGAATTACTCGTACACATACAAGTGGAGGGAAGTAAGGAACTCGACTTTTCGAAGTGCTACCCCTACCCTATCTTCAATGGCCAACGCATCCAATGGGATTTACAATATTGGAAATACTACTTCCTGAAACTCTCCCACACTCCATTTAATGAGCAACAATTAGAAACGGATTTTCAAACCCTTACTGACTATTTACTCACAGCTGATCAACATTATTTTATGTATCGCGATTTTCAATCGCGCAATTTAATGGTTAAGGAAGGACAACTGCACTTAATCGACTATCAAGGAGGGATGAAAGGACCTTTGCAATATGATATTATCTCCTTATTATATCAAGCTAAAGCACAAATACCTCCTCCAATTCGAGAGGAACTTTACCAATACTACTTACAAACGCTATCTACACATATTTCTGTCAACAAAGATCAGTTTACCCAACACTATCAGGCCTATCTCCTTATTCGCCTACTTCAGGTATTAGGAGCATATGGCTTTAGAGGTATTTATGAGAAAAAAGCCCATTTCCTTACTAGCATTCCCCCTGCATTAGCTAATATTCGTTGGTATTTACAACATATCCAATTGCCGATTGAATTACCCGAATTGATGCGTTGTCTATCTGTTTTAGTAGCCGATAAACAATTTAAGGAGTATGAAACAGGAGAATCTACTAACAAATTAACGGTTCATATCCGCAGTTTTTCTTATCGTAAAGGGATTCCAGTAGATTTATCGGGTAATGGTGGTGGACATGTGTTTGATTGTCGCTCTATCTTCAATCCAGGTAGATTTGAGCCTTATAAAAAACTAACGGGTAGAGACGCACCTGTTATTGAGTTTTTAGAAACTCGCAGTCAAATCAAAGATTTCTTACAACCTATTTACACATTGGTAGATCGTAGTGTTGAAAACTATATCGAACGCAAGTTCCAACATATTATGGTTTGTTTTGGTTGTACAGGTGGGCAACATCGTTCGGTATATTCGGCAGATCACCTCGCCCAACATCTCCAAGAAAAATATGATGTGGTGATTGATTTGGAACATGTAGAACAGGAACGAAAGAATTGGATAAACTAGGGGTCAGGAAACAGGTTTCAGGTGTCAGGTTTTTCAGAATTTATAACAATTGACATTTCTTCGCTAGACGCCATAAATGGACGTCTTTACAAGTTCATTATATGAAAGCAATGATTTTTGCGGCAGGTTTAGGTACACGCCTACGCCCCTTGACCAATGACCGCCCCAAAGCACTCGTAGAAGTACAAGGAAAGCCCCTACTCGAGTGGGCAATACTACGCCTCCAACATTTTGGATATACTGACATCGTTATCAATGCCCACCATTTTGCGGAACAGATATTTGAATTTGTGGAATCAATCAATCACTTTGAACTACAAATTACTATTTCACACGAACAAGACTTGCTTTTAAATACAGGTGGTGGTTTGTTAAAAGCTGCTCCACTCTTAGCATCGGATAAGGCGATATTGGTTGCCAATGTCGATATTCTCACCTCTCTCGATTTAAACGCTTTTCGCCAATACCATGAACAACAACAGGCATTAGCTACACTAGCTATCCGAAAGCGGGAAACGTCTCGGTATTTGCTCTTTGATCCCGACCAACGATTAGTGGGTTGGACAAATGTGAAGACGGGAGCAATCAAACTACCTACAGGTGCAGTAGAAGCATCGGCAAAATGGGGTTTTAGTGGTATTCATATGATAGAACCTCGATTGCTGTCTTTGATTCAGCAAGAGGGCGTTTTCTCTATTATTGATGTGTATTTGAATTTACTAACAAGCGAACGGATCATGGGTTATCCGCATGATGGTGATTTTTGGTTGGATGTGGGGAAGCCTGAGAGTTTGAGGGTGGCGGAAAATGATTGGGTGATTGGGTGATTGGGTGATTGGGTGATTGGGTGATTGGGTGATTGG
>JAHDHP010000080.1:0-3486 GCA_020631245.1 Bacteroidota bacterium
ATTGTGGGATTGTGGGATTGTGGGATTTTAAGTTAAAAGATTAGGTCCTAAGCATACAAAACTTATTTTTTTGGGCGTGCCCAAGCCGCAATATTGCCACCCGCCCAAGTTCATGCGAGGACGCATGAACGGGCAAGATGGCAATACTGCGGCTTGGTCGGGCTTTCCGTTTGTAGTTGGCTCACACCCACTAGTTCGGCTAAACGCCTAGCAGTGTCTTCCGCTGTCAGCCCTGCTAGTCGAAGCCTCTCAAAGTGGCTGTTTCACCAAGCTACCACTACAATCCCTCACGCGGAAAACGTGAGACGCTGCGACGATTTACGTCCGACGGAGCTACCGCCAGCGTCATCGCTGGTGGTTTTCATGACAAGTTTCAGCGGCTAGGCTGAAGAGCATCAAACCAATCAATCCTGCCGATATTGGGCGAGCACAAGGCATCGCCCCTACTGTTCGAAATAAACTCGCCTTACTCTTCCAGAAATACCTGTTATAATTTCATAGGGAATAGTTCCTGTCCATTGTGCTAATTGTTGTGGTAATAGATCCTGTCCAAAAACGATGACCTCCTCCCCTTCTTCTACGTTGGGAATATCTGTAATATCGAGCATGCACATATCCATACACACATTGCCTATAATGGGAGCTAATTGCCCTTTGATGAGCATTTTACCTACTCCTTGACTAAAATCTCGTCGATAGCCATCTCCATAGCCAATATTGACCGTTGCAATTTTTGAAGGGCGTGTAATTTTACCTTTTCTTCCATAACCCACTGTTTCACCTACTTCCAACGTTTTGATTTGTGATATATATGTTTTTAGGCAACTAACTACTTCGAGTTGATCTTGTAGTTGGTGGGTACTATCTATTCCATATAGTCCTAGTCCTAAGCGTACCATATCGTATTGTTGCTGCGGAAAACGCACAATGCCTGCGGTATTTAAGATGTGGCGCATAGGTGTATAACCTAAGCCTTTTATTAGTTGACTGGATCGCTCTTCGAATCGTTGAATTTGTTGTTGGGAAAAGCCATCTTCTATGGCATCTTCGCTGGCGGCTAGGTGGGAGAACACCGAGATGACCTTTACCAATTGTCGATGTTCATTTAGTAGTTTTAATAAATCGGGGCTATCTGCTTGTTCGAAGCCTAAACGATGCATTCCTGTGTCTATTTTGAGGTGGATGGGGTAAGGTTCTAAGAGGTGTTCTTGTTCTAAAAAATGGATTAATTGTTGGAGGTGTCGTAGGCTATAGATTTCGGGTTCTAATTGGTGTCGCACCATCATCGGGAAGGAAGGTAGTTCGGGATTGAGTACCATAATGGGCGTTTCGACACCTGCTTTTCGTAAACTTACCCCTTCATCGACATAGGCAACACCTAGATAATCGACTTTGTGGAATCGTAGTAAGTGGGCTATTTCTGGGCCGCCACTGCCATAAGAAAGTGCTTTGACCATGACCATCAATTTGGTGGCTGGTGCCAAGAGTTGGCGATATACTTTTAGATTGTGGGCAATTGCATGGAGGTAGATTTCTAAGACGGTTCCATGTACTTTTTCTTCGAGGAATTGGATAATTTGTTCAAATCCGAAACTGCGCGCTCCCTTTATTAAAATGGCTTCATTTTTAAAGGATAGATCATGGTGAATGGCTTGTAATAATTCGGGGGTATTTTTAAAAAATTGATAATTGGGAATGTTTTGAAATACAGCTTGAAATTTACACATCCGCTCTCCTACTCCAATGAATCGATGAATCTGTTTTTTTTCGAGTAAGGCTGCCACTTCTTGGTAGAGTTGCTCTTGTGCTTGCCCACTTTGAAAAATATCGGATAGTATGAGGGTTTTTTGTGGCTGTTGTTTTTGTTCTAGCAAAAAGTCAAGGGCAATTTGCAGGGCATGCACATCGGAATTGTAGGCATCGTTGATGAGAACGCAATTGTTAGCTCCTGTTTTTAGTTCGAGCCGCATGGCAATGCTCTCTAGGTTAAGAAATCGCTCTTGGATAACAGCTTGTGGTATTCTTTTGTGTATCAGATACCACCAACAATGAATGGCATTTTCAATGGAGGCATCATCTGCAAAAGGGATCGTTATTTGGTGGATTTTATCTAAATAAGTACCTATAATAGTAGTGGTACTACCTTGCTTTTGTACGTTCCTAATAAAAAAAGCTAGTGGGTCTTCTTCTGCCAGTTCCGCTTGGCGAGTCCACCCATGTTCCATAAACTGATAATCTTCTGTATCCTCATGAGCATCTTGTAATTCCAGTATACATTCCTCAATGAGTTCGTAATCTTTGCAGTAATACAAATCTTCTGCGCGTCGAAACAAACGCATTTTTTCTAGTACTTTTTCTTTTCGATTGGCAAAGCCCTTATCGTGTGCACTTCCTATATTGATAAAAATACCATCTTCGGGACGTATGATATTGGCAAGTCGCTCCATTTCGCCTACTTGTGAGATACCTGCTTCAAAGATGGCGATTTCGTGATCTATATTGGCTTGCCATACGGATAAGGGCACCCCTACTTGGGAGTTGTAGCTTTTGGGGCTTCGTACAATATTTCGATCGGCTTGTAATAATTGATAGAGCCATTCTTTGACAATGGTTTTGCCATTGCTTCCTGTGATGCCTATAATGGTTCCGTAAAAATTATCTTGTAGATGCTCGGCTGCGATTTGTTGTAGGGCTAAGACCGTATCTTCTACTTGGAGGATGGTGGCTTCGGGGTATTGGTTAACGTCTATTTTTTCGCTTACTACAAATGCTCGAACGCCTTGTTGATAGAGACTAGGGATATAGTCGTGTCCATTGTGATAGTCTCCGACGATGGCGAAGAAGAGGGATTCGCTGGGGAAGCTGAGCTTGCGGCTGTCGATGAGGAGGTGTTTGATGTGGTGGGGGATGTGCATGTTGATTGGATGATTGGGTGACAGGGTGATTGGATGACTGGATGGAGACAAGGCGTGCCTTGTCTTTACGGGTGATGGTGGAGAAACCAGAAGGGGGATGTGCATGGTGACTGGGTGGAGACAAGTCATGACTTGTCTTTACGAAGAGCCGAAGAGCCAGTCGAACCAGCCGCTTTTTTTGGGGATGCCTACATAGACGCCGTTTTCTCGAATTTCGACGGGATAGGTGTCGATGTAGTAGCCTTCACCACTGGGGTTTTGGCCTGTTTCGATGTCGAAGGTAAAACGGTGGTAGGGACAAACAATGTGTCCGCATTCGTTGAGCCAACCTGTGTGTAGTGGTGCGCCTGCATGGGGGCATTTGTTTTCTCCTGCGAAGTATTTGTCTTTATAACGGGCTAAAAATAATACTTTTCCTGCTACTCGAAGACGGGCTACTTTGTTTTCTTCGAGGAGGTCTTTGTCGGGAGGTAGGGAGGCGGCGATTTTGTACCAGGTCATGGATAATGAATGAGTGATTGAGTGGTTGAGTGAATTAGCGATTGAGTGAATTAGCGATTGAATGATTGAG
>JAHDHP010000080.1:3586-14870 GCA_020631245.1 Bacteroidota bacterium
CAATCAGTCATTCACTCATTGAATTCGCGTGAGGGATAGAGGCGGTAGCTTGGCGAAATAGAAAGGTGATGAAGCTTTTGCTAGTAGGGCTGACGGAGGAAGACACTACTAGCAAATATAGCTGAATACCTTTTCTATGAGCCAACTATTAGCCGAAAGCCCGACCTGAAACAGGGATTGAGGGAATGAGGGCTTGTGGGATTGGGTTGCGTTACGCGCTCACTCAATCAAGCCCCTATTTCCCGAAGACCTGTGGAAGGACACGCCCAAATAATTAAAAAAATAATGCGTAAATTAGATACATCATTCATATTTAAACATTATTAACAATGTATCGTTTTTCATTTTATTTATGGTCTTGTTCTTTAGTTTTGTTGTTGTTGGGGGCTTGTGGGGGCAAAAAGGCAATTGTGGACAAATCTGAAAAGCCTAATCGGGATGTTTTGCTGGCTAAGATAAAAAAACAGGAGGATATTCTGTTTAAGTCGATTGATAATTTTGATGCGGAGGCGGCTAATGCTACTCGCTTGGCGTATATGAATTATGTAGATGCATTTCCGAAAGATACGGTAAAGAGTCCATCTTATTTGTTTAAGGCGGCGGAGATTAGTCGGGCATTGAAGGAACATCAACAGTCGATTGATTTGATGGAACGAATGGCGGTAGCTTATCCTCATCATGATAAAGTGCCTCATGCACGTTTTTTAATTGGTTTTATTTATGAGACGGACTTGAAGGATTATGAGAAGGCAAAGCAGCATTATGATATTTTCATAGAGAAATATCCCAAACATCCTTTGGCGGATGATGTAGAATTTTCGCTACAACATATAGGTTTGACGCCTGAAGAGATTATCAAATTGTATGAAGAAGAGAAGGTTGGTGAATAATATGACATTCTTAGTTACAGGTATTTTCTTTTTTATTAGTGTAGCTCAAATAATTAGTTTAATTTAGCAAGTCGCAGAGGCTCTCTTGATTTTATCATCAGGCTTGCATAAGCATCTTTTTAGCTCTAATTATGTCTTTTTTTCGTCCCATAGCTCTGCTATGAATCTCAAAAAAGCCTACATTAGGTCAAAAAATATAGCTTATTCAGCTCTAATCCTAAAATCAAGAGAGCCTCTCAAAAAAGGTCAGTTTTTGGGGCAATGGTTGTACACACATCAACCAAATCTATCCCCAATGATGATCTATTTTTATTAAGCACACAGATTTAACCATTATTTTTTTTTTTAAGAACGTATAATACCCACAATGAACGTTACCCCTAAGTTTTTTAAGTCTCTGTTGGATTCTCGTGATACGACTGTGAATATCCAACAATGGGAAAAAGTATTACAACTTTATAAGGAAGGACGTTATACTGATGTGATTTATGGTATTTTGGATTATGTAGATCCTGCCATCATGCAAAAGCGTGGTAGTGCCGATAAAATGGCTTTTGCGATTCCTCATGGATCGGCGGTGATCAATATTGACATTTCCAATGATCGCTTGGATATCAATGCTCCTTTTTTGCGCTTACCAACTGATGGTGGTCAAATACCATTGTTGCGTCAGGTAACACAGATTAATTTCACACCACTCGACTTAGCACAAATTAAGTTGGAGGAAGATTTGCTTTCTTTTCATTACGAGTGTCCTATCGAATTGGCGGAGCCTTATAAGATTTATGAGGTGTTCCGTGAAATTTGTACGTATGCGGATTACTATGATGATGTGTTTATTAACGAATTTGGAGCGAGTTGGATACAGCTTCCTGTAACCGAGAAGTATGATACTGCCACCTTAGATAAGGTGTGGAATAATATCCAATATTTGCTGACAGAGTCTCAAAAGTATGTAGATTATTTTGAGAAGCATCGAATGCCATTATTGGCTTTGGATGTGATGATTATTACTTTGAAGAAGATTGAGTACTATGTTTCTCCTCAAGGTTTGCTCCGAAGTAAAATAGAGAAGACAGTTCGTTTTATGGAAGCGAATACGCCTCCTACGGATCGTTTGAGCAAGGGAAAGGGCTTTATTAAGGAGCTGATTAATTTTGATCGTGCCGAGTTTGATAAGGACATTTACAAGATCGAAGTATTTGTACCGTATAAGTACAACAGCAGCATGGATAATATTAAGCAGAACTTTGAGTTTTCGCACAAAAATGCGAAGACAGAAATAGAGCGTGGTGATCATGTAGGGGCTTGCTTGAGTTTGCAGTTTGCCTTCTTTAACCTTTTCTATTATAATGATGTGAATGACGAATTATCTCATTATGTGAGTGAGGCGATGGTGAAGACGAGTAATATGCCGTGGAACGAGGCGTCCAAAATTCTTTATGATACGATGGAGGGGATTATGAAAGGCAATATTCGCAAGGAGCAGGCCAAGAAGAAACGTAGTTTTTGGGACACTTTGTTTGGTAGAGCTTAAGAGACTGTATTGATTTTACAATCAGGCTTAGAAAAGCTATCTTTTTTGCCCCCATTATGTCTTTTTATCGCCTAATAGCTCTGCTATTAATCTCAAAAAAGACTACATTGGGACTAAAAATATAAACTTTTCAGCTCCAATTCTAAAATCAATACAGTCTCTAAATCCATTAAACACATTTCCATTCCTTTTACAAATAAAATTAGGCTTTCCTAGCCTCTAAAAATAAGTTACAGAATCTATGAGTGAACTTAATCAAATGGTTTCGAATGCTGTCTTTAAAATTAACACTTCTTCAGGAAGTGGAAGCGGCTTTTTTAATCAAGAAAAAAATGTGGTGGTGACTAATTACCATGTGGTACAAGGTAATAAAATAGTGGCGGTAGAGACGCAATCAAAGGATCGTTATTTGGCGCATGTGATTTATAATAATCCCGATGAAGATTTAGCCTTTTTGAAGGTTAATTTTCCAGAGGGAGCAGCACCTACCGAAATTTCGATTAATAAGGAAGATAACCTAAAAGTGCAGGACAAGGTGTATGTATTGGGATTCCCATTTGGAATGCCATTTACGATTACACAGGGGATTGTATCGTCTACTCGTCAGTTGATGGATGGAAAGAATTTCATTCAGACGGATGCGGCGGTGAATCCTGGTAATAGTGGTGGTCCTGTGGTGAATCAGGCGGGTGAATTGGTGGGTGTTACAACGGCCAAGTTTACCAATGCTGATAATGTAGGTTTTGCGATTCCTAAAGAGGTGGTTTTACGTGAGCTGGATATTTTGGATAATAATACGGAGCATAAGTTTTCGGTGAAGTGTAATACGTGTAATACTTTATTGTATGACAAGACGCGTTTTTGTCATAACTGTGGGGCGAATGTGAACGAGGATATTTTTAAGGAGCGTGAATTAAGTCCTTTGGCTTTGTTTGTGGAAGAGGCGATTCGCGAGTTGGGTATGGATCCTGTATTGGCTCGTTCAGGTTATGATTATTGGGTGTTTTATCAGGGTAGTTCATTGATTCGTATTTTCGTGTATAAGCGTGATTATATTTATGCGACTTCTCCTTTGAATGTATTGCCTACTTCTAATTTGAAGGAGTTGTATACTTATGTTCTACAGGATCAAATTCGTCCTTACTATTTGGGCATTAGCGATAATATGATCTATATCTCTTATCGTGCGCATATCTCTGATATTTTCTCGAAGCATCGTGATGAGATTAAGAAGCATATTACCAACATGCCCCTAAAGGCAGATGACATGGATGATTTCTTTGTGAATGAGTTCAATTGTAAGATGACGAATTATTCGCGGGTGGTGACGGACTGAGAACGTCCGACGATGCGACGATTTGCGTCCGACGATTAGCAATTTAATTCTTTTTATGTTCTTTGCCTTGATGCAAAGAACCAAAGATCAAGACTTACGAGATTTTTGGACAAAAACTAGCATTCGAAATGGCTTTCAGTCGTCAAACTCGCTGGGAGTAAGACACTCCAATACAATACTTGTTTATTTTTGTGGAAGAGCTTGATAAACAAAGGCATAATGATGCCTCGAAAGGCAATTTCTTCGATGAAGCCGACTAGGGTAACGGAAATGATGAAGAGGGTGAGCAGCAATATACCTGCATTAGTATAGATGGCCCAATTGCTGAAGAAGGCAAAGGAAATGATTATCATTGGTATTAAGAACACTTGCCAGCTCTCAGGTTTATTTCCTTTTACTAAGCCATTAAATCGTTGCAGTTTCCATTTGTAGACTAGATAAATCAGCACCAACAAAATAGTCGCTCTAACTATACTACCAGAGATTAAATCGGCTGGTAATTCTTCAAATAAAGATTGGGCGATAAAAAATTCTCGAAGTAGTTTGCCTAAATAAAGGAAACCTATTATAAAAACGAAAGTAAATCCGATTTGCTGGTATTCTTTTCTCATAAAAATAGGAGTATCATTTTTTCGACGACTTTTAGGAATGAGGAATAAATAACTTTACACATTTGGCTGCTTCACCTAGCTGTGTTAGAAAGCCTCACTTTAGCTTTGGCTAGCTATGCATCCGCAAGCGGTTCTCTCCGCTTGAATGTCGCATTGGACATTCAAAAATGCGAAGCATTTTATCGCTCGTTCATGCCTTGCTAGGCATAAAAATAATCTATCCAAAAATTGTAAACTTATTTTATCATCATTCCTTATGTGGTCTTAACTTTATCCCTCAACTTTCGTTCCCGCATTTCTAACTTCCTCTTTTTGACGGCTATTTTCTTTTTCACCTCCTCTGGCCAAGTAGTTTCATCTTCCGACAAATAGATATTCAAATACTGTCCTTGTGTACGATTCAATAGCTCTTTGGGTTTACATCCCAATGCAAGAGCCGCTGTACCCACCCCTGTTTGTGCCGAACCCGCAATTCCATGTGCTGTTGTACTCGCCCCTGCCATAAACAAACCTTCGATTTCTGTTTTGCTTTTAAAGGATAGCGGCCCAAATTGTCGGAAGTTTTTCTCTATTCCATAGCAATTACCATGCGTAGATCCCACATAATGCGTACTACTTAGTGGTGTTCCTAGTTCGTAAGTAATTACATGTTTACTTAAACCTGGAATAATGCGATCAAGAGATTGCATCAGTTTCAAGAAAAGTTGCTCTTTTAAGTCGTAGTAGGCTTGTGGGCGTTTTTCAAACTCGCTATCCTTAAATGGGAGAAATGCCTCATAATTGACGTAAGTAATGACTTCGAGGGTGTGGTGTTTCCCATCATAACTAGAAGGGTCTTTAAGCGTGGGAGAAGTAATAAACAAGCCTCTAAAATACTTCTCTTCAAAGAGTTGTTTATTCATCATACTGTCGTATACGCCATCTAAATCAGGATGTGCCATATACCAAATATTACCCGAATCTAGTCCTGCTGCTCTCAAATCCATATTTACGACTAAAAATAGGTTTAGAGCTGCTACAGAATACTTGGTACGATCTATTTTTTTTTGCAATTTAGGACTCAGGTATTCTCGTTTTACCATCTTGATATAGGTACCATGCGGATCAGCATTAGATATAATGATAGGTGCATAGTAAGTTTCTCCATTGGTCAATTTCACCCCCACCGCCTTATATCCTTTTCCTTTGGGCTTTACCATAATTTCATCGACCTTACTATTTACCTTAATCGTTCCCCCATGCTTTTTAATATTTTTGGTAAATGCTTTGGTAATAGCTGCTCCTCCTCCTTGTGGGTAAAAGCAACCATTCATGGTATGATCCATTACAGCGGCATGTAACGGGAATGGCACTTGTGATGGTGGCAATCCATGATTACCTGAATGAATACTTAGTAGGGCTTTTAAAATTGGATTTTTGATATACCATCCTAATACGCGTTGTAAACTAAATAATCCATACCTGCCCAAATGTCTCGTGTTCCAAACCACAAATAGGTGATCTAAGAAACCATCCAAATTGGGAATTACATGTATTTCTTGGGTTACTTTTTCTACTAGGTCAAGGTAGTATTTGATTCCTATTTTTTCTTTTGGGAAGCGTCTTTGCAATCGCTGTATCAATGCATCCTTACCAGTAGGGAAATCAAAATTCATCGTTCCTAATCGAGCATGGTCATAGGCATCTGTATTTTGTTGAAAGAAACTGATGTCATTCGCAATTCCTAGCCCTTCGAAAATAATTCTCGAAGGGTTTCCTTCTGATAGTTGTCCTACAAAATGTACTCCAGGGCTAAACCGAAACCCATCTATATAAAAACTATGACACCAGCCTCCTGGCACATAGTGCTGTTCGAGTACTAACACCTTTTTTCCTGCTTGTGCCATACATAAAGCACTAGCCATTCCTGCGGCTCCAGAACCAATTACAATTACATCTGCATCGTACATTTAGTAAAATATTTAGGTTGAAACTATATCCATTTATTAAAACAATAAACCAATAGTATCAAATGTGTTTTTTTAATCATTTTTTCACAAATAATAACATTATCTTATAAGATTTACCTATATTGCTCTCCACATTTTTTCATTTTAACCCTTTAATTTATGAAAGCAATAAAATTATTCACAACCACATTGGCACTCGTATTAATAACTAGTAGCCTTTTCGCTCAAAAACCTGTTGTAGAAGGTAAACTAAATTTCTTGAAAGGACAAAAAGTCATCAATGTCCAATATGATTATGACCGTATGTCGGTAGGTAAATATAAGGATTCTAAGAAGTATGTTGCGGAAAAAGTCAAAGAAAAAAATAAAGATGAAGCTGGTAGTGGTAACGAATGGAAAAGAAAGTGGATAGATGATCGTGAGTCTCGTTTCCAACCTAAATTTGAAGAACTAATCAATAAATATCTAGCAGATAAAGGGGTAAAAGTCGTTCCTAATGCGGAAGATGCCGAATATACCTTAATTTTAAAAACAACGCATACCGAACCAGGCTGGAATATTGGTATTTCTCGCCGTCCTGCGCATATCAATGTAGAAGCTGTATTTGTTGAAACAGGCTCTGATAAGAAAAAGGGTAAAATATCGTTAAAGAAGGTAGCAGGACAAGATGCAATGGGCTTTGATTATGATAGAGGCACGCGTTTGCAAGAAGCTTATGCAAAATCGGGCAAGCTCATTGGTAAATACTTAGTAAAGAAAGTTTTAAAATAATCATAGAGGCGAGCCTCAAAGGAGTCAGCAATCAGGAGTCAGGTGTCAGATTTTGTAGGGCGTAGACCAATCCTAGTCCATAGGAAGTGATAAGTTGGTTTCATATTAGCACCCTTTTTTTTATTTGCAAATTCAAAAATAGAAACAATGAAACAGTTCGTTTTTATTCTATTCTTATGCACCTTCATTTCTACCGAAAGTTTTGCACAAAACAATACATTTAATAAGCGAATTTTTGATGCGGATGAAGTCGTGTGGTTTGGTATCGATTTTTCAAAGGTGCAATTAATAGGGTCAGAAGGTTTCACCAATCCTCAAGACATTAAAGAACGGTTTTTCAAATCGTGGAACAAGCTCATTAATCATGAGTCTGATAAGTATAATTTTCAAGAAACCTATGGATTTACGACGGTACATCGTGACACAGCTACTGCTGATGCTCGTAATAAATTGCCTGATTATGAAAAACTGGTGAGCGAGAGCAAGCGTCAAGAACTTTCTAAGAAGGATGCTATTGAAATTTGTAAGGCTTATAAAAGTGAGGTACATCAAGCGGGGCTTGGCTTAGTGTATATTGTAGATGACTTTAATAAAAAGACAAAATCCGCAGAGATATGGGTGGTGTTTTTTGATCTTGCTACACACGATATAGTTATGGCAAAAGAATATGAAACAGAAGCTGGAGGTTTTGGACTCCGTAATTATTGGGCGAGAACCTTCTATGAATTACAGAATATAAGTAAGAAAGAATATAAAAAGAGCCTTAAAAAATTTAAAAAGAGAAAGAAATAGGGAAGGTATCAGGGGACAGGAGACAGGTTTCAGGTTTTCCTAAAATCAAGACAGCCGCAGCGCAAGGGATAGTAGTGGTAGCTTGGTGAAGTAGAAGCTTTGAGAGGCTTTTACTAGCAGGGCTGACAGCGGAAGACACTGCTAGTAATATAGCCGAACAAGCTTTCTACAAGGCAACTACAAGCGGATAGCCCGACCTGAAGCATGGATTGGGGGATTGTGGGCTTGCGGGATTGTGTTCCTATTGCGTAATCCATTAATCAAGCCTACAATTCTCCAAGAGATGCGGAAGGATGCGCCCAAAAAATGATGATTGGTTGATTGCATGACTGAATGATTGGGTTAGCTTTTTTAGTCCATAGCGATCAGTCCATAGTCGATAGAAAGACTTGAAACACATCATTATTTTAATAATAAAACATCCCTTTTTCCTTAATTCAATGATATTGAGGATGCGCCCAGAAAAAATAATTGGGAGATGGAATTGTGAAGCGGCTACTTGGACAGAAATTATTCGACATTTCATTTGTAATAACCCAACCCCAACCCCTCCGAGGAGGGGAGTTTGGCAGTGCGTAATAGGAATGGTTTTGTGGAAAAACATTTGTCTAACGACTTATTATCCTCTATTCATAGAGGTGAATAACGTTATGTAAAGAACGGAGGGCACGTTGATGTTTTTTGACAAATGGGTTAGAACGATCCCATACAAAACCTGCCAATACAGAACATATCTGCCGTTTCATGTCTGTATTCACCTTTTCGTAAAAGAAAATATCTTGTAGACTCCCATCATACCAAGCCTTCACGTAGGTTTTAAAAACGTTCATACCTTCCTGCATATGTTCCACATACTCTTTTTGCCAATCTACTGTTTCTCCTTTTAAGTGCTGACAAACTAGCTTGGCAGCCGTAATTCCCGATTCTGTTGCGAAGGTTACTCCTGAAGAAAATACTGGATCAATAAACTCCGAACTATTACCTGTGATCACAAAACCATCGCCAAATAGTTTGGTAGAAGCTGTTGCAAAAGCTTGCATTTTATGTGTGTCTAAGGTACCTACTGCCCCTTCAAATCGATCTTTTATTTGTGGTACATCGGCTATCATTTTTCTGATTTGCTCTTCGTTGGTGCCTTCTGTATAATCTGCAAAGAAGTCGGGATTTCCTACAAATCCAACGGAAGTAACGCCATTGGAAAAGGGAATCATCCACACCCACAAATCGATGCGATGAATCACGAAGGTAATTTGCTTTCCTGCCTCTCCTTGTGGACGTTTATGATCTTCAAAATGCATAAAAATAGCCTTTCTCAAAGGCATATTCGTTTCCTTTTCTAACTGAAAAAGACGCGGAATGACTCGCCCATATCCACTAGCATCAATAATGTACTTTGCTTCTATGTGATGTTCTTGACCTGCTTTATCGACTACTGTAGTGGTAGATATGGAGCCTTCAAATTCAATATTTGAAACGGTCATTTCATATTGAATATCTACTCCTCTAGCAGCCACCTCATCGGCAAGTGTTTTATCAAAATCGGCGCGTGGTACTTGCCAAGTCCATTTCCAACTATCGGTATATTGTTGCCCAAAGTCAAATAAACAATCATGCTTCCCTTTAATGAATCTGGCTCCGTGTTTTTCTTGGTACTTTTGTTTTTTCAATACCTCTAATAAACCCGCCTCTTCAAAATGTTCCATGCATTTAGGCAATAGACTTTCCCCTATTACAAAGCGAGGAAATTTCTTTTTTTCTACGATGGTTACATCAAAGCCTGCTTTCTGAATGATGGCAGCAGCAACAGTTCCAGAAGGACCTGCTCCTATAATCAGAACATCTGTTTTTTGCATAAAGCTTATATTTAATTTAACTCATTTATAAAGATAGAACGAGAACACAAGAAATTAGTTTATTCTTTTATCAATAAGCGTCACCGGTTTTCGACTAAGTTTCGGAAATTTTAGTGCATTAATCTCCGTAGATGAACAAAATTTCAAATTAGGTACTACACGAAGTTTTGTTCTAAATTGATCTTTTATATGATCTACTAATTGTTCCGACTTTTTCGAAGTAGCCATTTTCACCAAAATATCATCCAAACCCATTTCATTGGTACTAAACTCAATAATGTAGCCATCTATCATATCCAATCCATTCAGCACTTCGTATATGCTCGGCGGATATAAGGTAGTTCCCTTGAATTTTATCATTTGTTGTTTGCGTCCTATCACTGGGCCCAAGCGCATACTTGTTCTTCCGCAGCTACACTTTTGAGTATGATAAGCACATATATCTCCTGTTTTAAATCGTAGCAAAGGCATTGTTTCTACTCCTAGAGTAGTAATTGTTAATTCTCCTTCTTCTCCTTCTTTAACAGGTTCATTGTCTTCGTTTAAAAATTCGACAATAATTAATTCTGGGTGATGATGCCCTCCTTGTTGAGCTTGGCATTCGGTAAAGGCGGTACTCATTTCTGTGGAAGCATAGGTGGAATATAAATCAATATTCCATGTTTCCTTTATTTTTCTTCCTAGAATATTCAGTGAAAAGTCGGGATTTCGAATGGGTTCTCCAATACAAACAGCTCCTTTGATACTTGTATTTTGAAGATCAACTTTATGGGCTTCTGCGTATTTTGCCAAATGAACTAGAAAGGATGGAACTACCACCAATTGTGTTGGCGTAATTCTATTAATGGTTTCAAATTGTAAAGCGGGATTTCCTGCTCCTACACGTACTAGCCCGGCACCTAATTTTCGCAGACCTAAAAAATAAGCCATCCCTGCCATAAACCGCTTATCGAGCGTTACCATCAATTGGTAAATATCACTTCTCTGCCCGCCTGCACAAGCAAACGATAGGAATTCATTATAAGCCAATCGATCAAGATCCTTGTTACTTAGAGCAAACGTTATCGGCTGTGCTAATGTTCCTGATGTGGTTATATAATCAATAATTTTATCACTCGAAACGCAAATAAAATCCTTGTTTCTCGTTTGTAAATCGTGTTTAGTCGTTGGAGGAATCTGTTGTAAATCTTCTAGATACTTGATATTCGACAGTTGGATATTGTGCTTGGCAAAAAGGTCTTTATAAAACGGTGAGTTTTCACTTAGATACAATAGGAGTTCTTTCAACTTATCTTCTTGATAAGCTTTTATTTTAGGTGGTGATGCTTGTTCTATTTCAGGTATTAACATGGGTCTTCTATTACTAAGTAACTGTTTAATTTGATATAACGCAAGCTTCTTTATGTGAAAGAATTTCTTCCTTATCTTTTAGCCAGGGAATAGCCTTTGTTAATGCAATATCATAGTAGATAGTAGCTTGTTTGCAATTGTTTTGCATTTGATAATAATCTCCCAATAATTCGTAAGTTAAATAATAATTGGGAT
>JAHDHP010000081.1 GCA_020631245.1 Bacteroidota bacterium
GAAAGGTATTTGCAAGAAAATAAAGTTAAGTATTCCTATTTCTTTTTTTACACCTACTCTATACATTTTTTCAATGAAGCTAAAGTCTTCTGATAATATCACTAAAGTCTTTTCAACAGAAGAATTAGAAGGAAAGATCTTGGCATTTGAACAAGCCTATAAACAAGCATTAGAAAATAGCAAACACCCTCCCTATTTTTCAGATGCTATCCTACAAGAATTTAATGATGCCCATCAATTATTTGAAGAGATCATTGAAGAGATTGATCCACTTTCAGCAGGAGCATTCTACTATCATTATGTCCTTTTTCTATACAACTTTGGTGATTATTTAAAAGCCTTTTCTTTTTCTGAAATAGCATTAACTTATCTAAACCAAGATACTCAGCGTATATTTTATGGGAATACGTATGTCATTCAAAGTGCTATCTTACTCGTTCAAGGAAATTATAACACCTGTATTGAGATTTCCGAAAAAGCTATTGCCATCCTACAAGCACTAAATGACCCCACACTATTATACCCACCGACCAATAACTTAGCTTCTTCCTACTATGAAACAGGAAAATATGAAAAAGCCCTCACTTATTATTACCAATTATTAGAACGCCATAAAACACATGATCTTGGTGTTTCATATCCCGTTATATACTATAATTACATCAATTGTTTGACGTATCAAAAGAGATATGACATTATAGAACAAGAATGCAGATTCCTTAAACAAGAAATAGAAAAAAGGGAATACCCATATGGGTTTATTTGGGTTTACTTTGCTTATTGTAATTACTATAATAAAACTAGCAATGCGAATCAATTATTAAAGTATACCCAAAAGGCGGAATCTATTGCAATAGAATTAAATTTATTCAAACACATTCATACTGTTTATGAGTATTATACAGACGCATATATACTCAAAGGAGAATTTGAAAAAGCCATTGAATATGCCATTAAAGAATTTGAAAAATCTCAAGAATTAAAAGCAACGGATATAGAACTGCGTTCATTGACCAATATCATACATATCTATCTAAAAAAACAAAAAATTGCACTTTCCTATTTAGCACATCCTGCATTACAACAATTTGAACAAAGCATCACCAAAATTGCACAACGCGCAGAATCTATTGTAAGCAACAAAGGGCTCCCCTATAACAAGCTTTATATTTGTGATACTCTAATTAAGCTTTATAAACAAGAAGGGGAAATCGAAAAAGCGATTCACTTTTTAGAACTAGAAAATCAACTATTAAAGAAAGTTTATGATATTGAAAAAAACGACCTAGTCTTCAGACTACAAAAAGAATACGAAAACGAACGATTAGCACAAGAACTTATCTACCAAAAAGATTTATTAGAACAACAAGAATCTATCAATAATAGTCTCAAAAATTTCGCATATTCTGCCTCTCACGATATGAAGGAGCCACTTCGTATGATTACTAGTTTTGGACAACTTCTAAAACGAAAAGTAGACACACAACAAACAGATCAACTCGAGTATATTGAATATATTATTTCCGCCTCCAGTCGCATGACCTCCCTCCTAGATGACTTGCTCCAATATTCACTCATGGGGCATAATCTACCAGATTTAGAGCAAGTTGATATCGAAGAAATCATATTTATTGTCAGAAGTAACCTACAACATGCCATTTTAAAACACAAAGCAACGATCACCCATACTCCCCTACCTACTATTAGCGGACATCAAGTATTATTCATTCAATTATTCCAGAATATCATTAGCAACGGACTCAAGTTCAAAATGCTTGATACGCCTCCCAAAATACATATTCATTACGAACAAAAAGACCAAAATCATTACTTCATTATCTCTGATAATGGCATCGGTATTCCAATTGAAAAACAACAACTAATTTTTGAAACCTTTTCTCGTTTACACAGTAAAACAGAGTTTCCAGGAAGTGGTATTGGTCTGGCAAGTTGCAAAAAAGTAATAGACATCTATGGGGGTAATATATGGGCTGAATCCAAAGAAGGAAAAGGAAGTCAGTTTCACATTACCATTCCTATAAAAAATAATGATTAGTTGGGCGTGCCCTTCCGCAAGGTTTGGGGAATGATGGGTTTCATAAAAACAGTGCGTAACGCCAACCCAATCTCACATTCCCTCAATCCCTTGCTTCAGGTCGAGCTATCCGTTTGTAGTTGTCTCATAGCTGCTAGTTCAGCATAGTCCTAGCGGTGTCTTCCGCTGTCAGCCCCGCTAGTCTTTGCTTCACCAAGCAGCCATTTCGTCAAGCTACCACTACTATCTCTCACGCAAGACAATGGGTGAATGAGCGAATGAATGAATGGGTCAATGACCTTATACACCTTCACTTGTAAATTTTCCAAAAAAAACGTATAATGCAAAAAAGCGAGGTGATAACAAACACATTAAAGCACTGACAATCAACACATTCACCTTGCAAGGTATAATATTCCATTCTGTATCCCTAAAAATTGAATCATTTAAACCATTTATTATGCGTTATCAAGGACAAGAGCGTAGTAAAAATGTAGAAGACCGACGAGGCAATGCAGTACGAGTTGGAACGGGTATTGGCATCGGCACTATCATTTTAATACTGCTAGTATCTCTTTTTGGAGGTGACCCTACTGCTCTTCTTCAACAAATTCAAAGTCAAAACCAACAAACTCAAGTACAACAACGCGGACAATTTAGCCAAGAAGAAGAACAATTAGCCGAACTGGTCTCTGTTACCTTAAAATACACCGAAGACGTATGGCATGATGTGTTTCGAAATCAATTAGGGCGTCGCTATCAAGAACCTAAGCTCGTTCTTTTCACAGGCAAAGTACAATCAGCCTGCGGTTTTGCAAGTGCAGCAACGGGCCCTTTTTATTGTCCAGCCGACTATAAACTATATATAGATCTTTCCTTCTATCGCGACCTTCGTGATCGTTTCAAAGCCCCTGGTGATTTTGCAATGGCTTATGTTGTAGCACATGAAGTAGCACACCACGTCCAAAACTTGTTGGGTTATACGCGCCAAGTACAATCACAAAAAGGACGCATTAGCCAAAAAGCTTATAATGACCTTTCTGTCCGCCTCGAATTGCAAGCCGATTTCTTAGCTGGTGTTTGGGCAAATCATGCACATAAAAGATTCAAAATACTAGAACAAGGAGATTTACAAGAGGCAATGAATGCGGCTCACGCTATTGGTGATGATCGTATTCAAATGCAATCGCGCGGCTATGTAGTACCCGATTCATTTACACATGGTACTTCTGAACAGCGTATGCGCTGGCTGCGTAAAGGACTTGAAACTGGGGATGTAAGACAAGGAGATACCTTTAATGCGCGCAGACTGTAGGCGGTGATTGAAAACGTAAAGACAAGGCAAACCTTGTCTTTACATTTTCACCCCAACTAACATATAATGATCAAAAAAGAACTCCTCTTTAATCAATATACTTTTCTTTAGTACAATCCCCCTTTTTCGCATCATGTCTTCATATTCTTGCAAATCGTACTGATGTGGATGTAACATATCTCCAGGGATGGTGCGAAATAAATGCTTGAAGAAAGCGTAATTGTGTGCGTCGATAGTCAATAGGAACAAGCCTCCCTTTTCGAGGACTCGCACAAGTGTATCCATGCTTTTTTTAATATCAACCACATGATTAATCACATTCATACAACACACCACCTGATGAGTCTCCTCCCCTTCTAATAGCTCGATGGGCTTCGCCTTAAAATCAACATTTGGATAATCACTTTTACTAAAATGGGCAACCTCCGCCTCATAACGATCCAAAAGCGGATCAACTGCTGTAAGTTGATGTTGTTCGTGAAGGGCTATAAAAATCCCTGCTGGTCCACAACCTGCATCCAATATATTCGATTGTGGAGCAATAGTCATAGAGGCAGGTAATCGATTTAACAAGCCTTTCCAATATCCTTTTTTCCAAGCTAAATAGTCCGATTTCGATTTTTTATGTAAATATCGCTTCCACCATATCAATTCAAGGTACTGGGCTAATCGCCATTTTATGGTTTTTTCCATTTATATTTTTTGGTAAAAATACAAATGATTAATTTTGTAAGTAACAATGAAAGCATAAATTATAAAGCTATGGCGACAATTATGAAAGGCGACTTCGTAAAAATGATTTATACAGGCGAGGTAGGCCAAGTAAAAGGCTGGGTTGATGGCGAAACACTTATTGTTGAAATGGATGGTGTTGAATTTCCTGTTTTTACAGATCATATTCAAAAAACAGAAGCACCTAATGCCTCGTCATCTACGGTGACCAAACCTAGCATTAATCATCCCAAAAGAGCCGCCGAAAAATTGAAAGCTATCGGCTTGAATAGCCAAATCGATGATCTTCCTGATCAAGGTATCCATTGTTTACTCCAACCATTTTTTGATACAGATGGGGACATCAAGTATTTTAATATCCATTTGCATAATGATACAGGGATACCCATTTCTTTTAGCTATACTTGTACCAGTAAAAACCAATCCCCCTACTCTTTTAGTAAGGAAATGGGAGGACGTAATAGTATGATTGTCCATTCTTTAGAGTTTGATCAACTCAATGACAAGCCCTCCTTAGAGTTTTCATTTAAGTTGCTCAAAATAAGTCCTAATAAAAAGAAGGAATTTTCAAAGGTATTCAAACTCAAACCCAAATTAGTCCTTCAGCCTACGCGTCATATTGCCATCGTAGATGCGTATGTTTATTGTTATACCTTATTTACCCAGTTACCAAAAAACAAAGAAGTTGAGCAGCCTGTTAAAGCCATCAATCATGAACTAATTAATACTCAACTTCAACTGAATCAAACGATTTCAACATTAGCCTCTAAAGAAACTAATCCTACGTCAGAAACGTTTTTCAACCTTAAAGAACGTATTGTCGATTTGCATATGGAGCAATTAGCCAAGACATATGGGCATCTTCCTAAAAGGCATATCCTAGCACAACAACTCAAGCATTTTGAGGACGAAATAAAAGGAGCTATTACAAAAAGAGAAGATCATATGATTGTGATTCATGGCTTGGGAAAGGGAAAACTAAAACAAGAAATTATTAAATTGCTTCGTGATTATGAGGAAGTGTGTGCTTTTCGTAATGATTATGATCCACGTTTTGGGTTTGGAGCTACTAAAATTCTTTTCGAATACGAAGATTAAAAAAATCGTACTCACTGTTCTATCGCTTGCTTACCTTGTGTAAGTAAGAGGAAAGTCCGGGCAACATAGAGCACCACACCACCTAACTGGTGGGATTCATGGTAACATGGAGCCAGCAAGTGCCACAGAAAATAACCGCCTAGCTATATTGTATAGAAAGGTAAGGGTGAAAATGTAGGGTAAGAGCCTACGGTCGGTGGTGGTAACATCATCGGTGGGTAAACCTTGTGGGTTGAAAGTCCAAATATATCAGTGTGCCCAAGCAATTGGGATAAGAGCTGCTCGTTCGATGCTGAGGGGTAGGGCGTTCGAGGCTTGAGGCGACTCAAGTCCTAGATAAATGATAGAAACCTTTTTGATTATCAAGAAGGTACAGAACCCGGCTTATAGGTGAGTGCGCTTTTTTTCTATTTTTTCTCCTTCTGATCAAACAAAATTCCTACCTAAATTGTACTATTTTATAGACACTCCAAACTGTACTGTTTTATAGACAGTTTTTGAATAGTCTTATTGTACTTTTATCATCTATTTTATATCCTTATTATCCTATTTATGGGACTTTAGTGAAGAAGAAGAAATAACTTCGACCATAATTCTGACTATCTTGTCGTTATTCAGTGTTGGAAAGCCTCGCCGATGCGCTGCATCGCCTACGTTTGCCGCCTTAACTAACAACAAGCTAGTGTCGCATTTTGATCGAACTTATTTTTTCATCTTCACTTAGGACTAGTATCCTGCTTTTTTACATTGGCAAGATACTTCCGAGACCTCAAATGCTACTTGGGCATTATAATTGTGCTTTTTCAAGGCAGGAAGCTTGACTAAACAAACAAGCAACAATTATATGTCGAAATAGAAAAAAGAACTTTTATTTTTTGCTCTTTTTTTTTACTTTCGAACAATCCCAAACAAACCACTATATATAAACAAATAGCTTTCAATTTAAAACAAGCTTTAATTTATATTTTTCATCACTGAAAAACAATTGATACCTCATGGCTAAAGCATCAGCAAAGATACTCATCATAGATGATGAACAAAGTATACGAAGAACGCTCAAAGAAATCTTGGAGTACGAGGGCTACAAGATTGAAGAGGCAGAAGATGGATCGGAAGGAATGGTTAAAATCAAGACCAAGAAGTACGATGTAGTTTTTTGCGATATTAAAATGCCAAAGATGGACGGCTTGGAAGTCTTGGCAAATGCTAGTAAATTAAAGCCTGACCTCCCTATTGTTATGATCTCTGGTCATGCTACAATGGAAACAGCAGTTAAAGCAGTTAAAACAGGAGCTTTTGATTTTATTGAAAAGCCACTTGATCTTAATCGCTTACTCATTACTGTTCGCAATGCACTCGACAAGTCTAAACTCTTAGTGGAGACTAAAAAGTTACGAAGGCGTTCTACACAGGTAATGGAAATGGTGGGTGAATCAAGTGCTATCTTAAAAATTAAAGAAACGGTAGACCGAGTAGCTCCTACTGATGCACGTGTTTTTGTAACAGGTGATAATGGAACTGGTAAGGAATTAGTCGCTCGATGGATTCACGAAAAGAGTAACCGTAAAGACGGACCTTTTGTGGAAGTAAACTGTGCGGCTATTCCTTCAGAACTGATCGAGAGTGAGCTATTTGGACATGAAAGAGGCTCATTTACCTCAGCCCACAAACAACATATTGGAAAGTTTGAGCAATCGAATGGAGGAACCTTATTCTTGGATGAAATTGGTGATATGAGCCTTTCTGCCCAAGCAAAGGTACTCCGTGCTTTGCAAGAAAATAGAATTACTCGTGTTGGTGGAGATAAAGAAATATCTGTAGATGTACGTATTGTATCGGCAACCAATAAAGATTTGCTTCAAGAAGTAGAGAAAATGCGCTTCCGATTGGATTTATATCACCGTTTGAATGTAATTCCTATTAAAGTGCCTTCACTCAATGATCGTAAAGGCGATATTCCATTATTGGCGAATCACTTTATCCAACATATTTCTGATCAAAATAAGATGCCTGCGAAGCCTATTACACGAAATGCCGTAAAAGCCTTACAGGATATTCATTGGACAGGTAATGTGCGTGAATTGAAAAATATCATTGAACGACTGCTCATTTTGAGTGATACCAAAATTACGAGTGCAGATGTTGAAAAGTATGTGTATTCTCCAACAGAGGTGAAGGTAACCAACAATTTTGATCGTTTTGAGAACTTGCAAGAATTTAAGGAATATGCCGAAAAGAGCTTCTTAGAACATAAGCTCACCAAAAACAGTTGGAATGTATCTAAAACAGCAGAAGAAATCTCCATTCAACGAAGCCATTTATACAATAAGATGGATAAATATAACTTGAAACGGCAGTAATAATAATCTTTATGACAGTACTCAAAAAAGGGCAAACTCATTCATGGGTTTGCCCTTTTTGATTAAATCAGTTACATTTATGTCCTATGAACTTCGACCTAAGTGTATATCAGCTCAGTATCTTGCTGATTATTGTTTTGACAATATTAGCAATCACTGTACTTCCGAAAGAGTACACAGCATTGCTATTTCTCAGTTATTTAGCGGTATATATACTCGTCAATATGTTCTTTAATCACTTCAATAATCGTCGAATAGAGCAGTATGAAATTCTCAATGAACAATTGAAGCTTAAGATGGATATTCGCCCTAAAACCAAATTTCCATTTAGCTTTTTTTTCCTAAACAAACGCGCCAATTTCGACAATCAAAAATTTGGATTCCAATGGGTATTTCCTACGCTTAGTGGCATGTATTTGGGGCAGAGTATGGAATTTAGTGTAGATACAGTTATTGAACCAGATAGTAAACGAGAAATCCATTACTCCAATATCATTGTCAATGCCTCTCATACAGGTAATAACTTCTCTATTCGTTCTCGTACTTTTCGAGACAAGTTTCGCATTTGGGGCCGTAAACGTTTTTTAACAGGTGATCCCACCTTTGATGAATACTTTCAAGTAGAAACCAATAATCCATCTTATATTCATACCTTATTTGATACCCCTATCCGACAATTAATTGTCAATCATACCTACAAAAAAGCTACACTCAGCCTCGAAAAAGGACAATTGAATTTTCGAGAACGAAAAATAATGACTAATGTAAAGGAGCGGAAACATTTTGAGCAGGTGCTCCTCCTCCTGTACATGCTCGCAAAAAGAATAGATCAAATCATCGAACTACAACAATTAGAACAAGCTTCTCTTCCTGCCCCAGAAGCAAATATCGAGTCAGCAGAAGAAAAGGAAATTCCTAAAAAAAGAAGATGGTGGTCGCGAAAGCCTAAGCAAGAGAAGGAATCTATTGAAGAGAGGTATCAAGAAGAAGAACCAGCCGTTCCACCAGAACTAGCGGATGATTTTGGAGAAGAGATTTATGAAGATAACGACATCTATGAAATGGATGACCCAAATAATTGGGAGGATGAAGGAGAATATTCACCTGAACTAGAAGCTCAACTGAAAGAGTTAATAGAAAAAGGAGCCATCGAATCTTTTCCAGAAGATTCAACGGCTCCTTCAACAAAAGGCGGGTTACGCTCTTTATTGCGACTACCTAAATTTTTAAAACGTAAATAATGATTAATAATTTATCGAGTCATCACTAATTTTGATTGACCAATGACCTTATCAGTAGCATCATATACATTGACAAAATAAATACCACTCGCAAAGGTGCTTGTATTTAATAATAAGGTATTATTTGATGTATACATCAAACTGGTTAACTCTTGCACTAAAGTCCCCTTCACATCATATACTTTCAACACCTTAGCACTACTAGTTCCTTCCCCTTCTAACATAACACTAAGCTGGTTTCCAGAATTAGGATTTGGATATAATTCAATTTGTAATTGATTAGCTAAGTCCTCTTCAATACCTGTTACCTCTGCATCTAGATAATTTGCAATACCATCTCCATCCACATCATCAGCTCCTTCATCAGCCGTAGGGAATCCATCACCATCATCATCGTCATCTAGATAATTAGGAATACCATCATCATCCGTATCCTCATCTAACTCATCAACCGTTAATACCGTATCACCATCATCATCATTATCCAAATAATCAGGCGTTTCATCACCATCTGTATCAGTTGTTCCTTCATCCACTGTCAAACGGCCATCACCATCATCATCATCATCTCTAAAGTTATCTACCCCATCACCATCAGTATCAACAGGCAATTCGTCTGTTGTTAATACACCATCATCATCATCATCGGTATCTAAATAATCAGGCGTTTCATCACCATCAGTATCTACATCCCCTTCATCTGCCGTTAATACACCATCTCCATCATCATCACGATCTAAAATATCTAAGATTTCATCACCATCAGTATCATTAGTACCACCTTCTGCATACTCATCACCATCTAAGATACCATCTCCGTCTGAATCTTCATTTTCTGGATTAGAATTGATAGCTGCCTCCACTTCATCATTCAAGCCATCGCCATCCGAATCAGGAATCATTCCATCAGGACGAACATTCAAGCCCATCAATTCGCCTTGGTCATGGCGAGGCGTATCATCATTAAAATTCACATCCGTCTTCTCTTCATTCCAACGTAAGTTTACTGATTGAGTAGGGTCAATCACTGCAAAACAAACAATTCCAGCATCTACCCACTCACTTCCCACTTCAGGACAGCCCAAATTACGAAGTAACATAATCGTTGTTACATTAGCATCACCCGAATCAGTAGAAGCCCCTAAACGTGGACGATAATATACAGGCACATTATAAGTAGGTGCTACTTCACATAAAAAGGTACTATCAAAAGCCAAGCTCTGATAAGTTGGAAAATTGATACTGTTCGTATTATAATTAAAAAAGAAAGTATGCGAACCAATCGTAAAAACTTGCTCGTCACTACTCTTAATCTGAATCGTTACACAAAAAGAATCTACCTCTTCCATGTAGGTAGGGTTGGCAAATTGCAAATCAAACTGAGTTTGTGCAGAAGTCGAAAAACTGAACATGGCAAATAACATTGCCAAGAAAAAACCTTTTGTTTTCATTATATTTATTTTAATCACATTTATTGTCTGAGCAATAGGCAAAAATACGGCTTTTATCCTTTTGATAAAGACAATATTAAATTATTTTGGAAGTGGGAGAATAATTGATCAATTCAAAAATAGGAATACTACAGTATTAAAATCAGTTTTGGGCAAAACAACTTCTAGGAAATGAAAATTTGAATTACTTGCAATTTACCGCTTCTATTTCTATTTTCAATCCATATTTTAAAAAAAATTTCATGATTATTAAAAATACAGTCTTTGCCATTACGGGAGCGGGTTCAGGTATTGGTCGAGCTTTAGCCATCGAAATGGCAAAAAAAGAAGTCAAAGTAGCTCTCACCGATATAAATGAAGCGAACCTTCAAGAAACAAAATTATTAGTCGAGCAATATGGAGGCGAAGCCATTATTCATCCCATTGATGCTGCCAATAAAGACCAAATGATTCAATGGGCGGCTGATGTTGTTGATCACTACGGACAAGTAGATGGAATTATCAATAATGCTGGAGTTGCACTTGGCAAAGTAAGTATTCGCGACGTAAGTTATGAAGATTTCGAATGGATTGTAGGCATCAATATGTGGGGTATGATCTACGGCACCAAAGCATTTCTTCCCCATATAGAACAACGCCCACAAGGATGCATTGTCAATATTTCTAGTGTATTTGGACTGATGGGTGTTGCTTATCAAGCACCGTATTGCACCACCAAATTCGCTATTAGAGGGTTTACCGAATCTCTCCGAATGGAACTTATGAACACAACTCCCCATGTCAATGCTATTTCTGTTCATCCTGGGGGTATTAAAACCAATATCGCACGCGACTCTCGATTCCCGCAAAATGTCCCCCAATACGATACTAGCAAAGAATTAGCTCAATTCGAAAAAACATTTCGGACTACAGCAGCGCGAGCAGCTCTTATCATCATCAACGGCATCGAAAGAAACAAAAAGCGAGTACTAGTTGGCAACGATGCCCATGTAATAGATCGGATTATCCGTTGGATGCCAGTTAGATATACCAATATTGTCAGTCGCGCACTTAAACGATTTGATAATAAAGGCAATTAAGTTGGGCGTGCCCCCATTTTTATGGTTTTGCCCGTTCATGCGTCCTCGCATGAACAAACAAAACCATAAAAATGGGGTCGGGCTATCCGTTTGTAGTTGTCTCGTACCAGCCTGTTCCGCTAAACTACTAGCAGTGTCTTCCGCTGTCAGCCCTGCTACTAGTAGCGTCACTAGGCAGCTACTTCACCAAGCTACCACTACTATCCCTCACGCATTCCCCTCCTCAGAGGGACTAGGGGTCGGTTCGATGATTGGATGACGGGATGACTGCATGATTGGATGGCATTTCATCGCACCTCGCACCTCGCACTTCGCACAAAAAATCGTTCAACCCTAAATCAATGATATGAATTTCAAAAAATCAGACTTTGGCAAAGACTTCCTTTGGGGAGTTGCTACCGCCTCCTACCAAATAGAAGGAGCCATAGATGCAGATGGTAAAAGTCCTTCGATATGGGATACCTTTAGCCATACAAAAGGCAAAATTGAAAATAATGAAAATGCAGATATTGCCTGTGACTTTTACAACCGATACCCTGAAGACCTTGCCCTACTCAAACAAATGAACTTCGATGTATTTCGTTTTTCTCTTTCTTGGTCGCGCATCCTCCCTACTGGTTTTGGACGTGTCAATCAAAAAGGATTAGACTTTTACCATCGGGTGATAGATAAATGTTTAGAATTAGGATTACAACCTTGGCCCACACTCTACCACTGGGACCTACCACAGTGCCTCTACGAAAAAGGGGGCTGGACTAATCGCGATATAGTCAGTTGGTTTGGAGAATTGACAGATGCTTGTACCCGCGAATTTGGGGATAAAGTCAAAAATTGGATGGTCTTTAATGAGCCAGCCGTATTTTGCATCTTAGGTAATGTACTCGGCACCCATGCACCTGGCGAACGTAGTGTCAATAAATTTATGCAAGCTACGCACCATGTGTGCTTATCACAGGGAGAAAGTGGACGAATTATTCGTGGGAATGTGCCTGATGCACATATTGGAACAACCTACTCTTGTATGCATACGGATGCGAATAGTCGTAGCATGAGTGATCTTCGTGCAGCCCGACGTATGAATACCCTCCTGAATCGCCTGTATATCGAACCTGCTTTGGGGATGGGCTACCCTGTCGAAAATGGATGGGAAGCCCTCAAAAAAATCGAAAAGTATACGCAACCTGGTGATATAGCAAAAATGGCTTTTGATTTTGATTTCATCGGTCTCCAAAACTATTCACGAATGGTAGTACGCGCTGCTCCTATTCCTCCTCATATGTGGGCAATGGAAGTGCCTCCCAAAAAACGAGGTATCACTCAACTCACTGATATGGGTTGGGAAGTATATCCAGAAGGAATGTATAAAATCCTAAAACAGTTTGGACGCTACAATAAAAAAATCATCATCACCGAAAATGGGGCTGCTTTTCCTGATTTTGTACAAAAAGGAGCTATTCACGATCAACAACGTATCCAGTTTTTTAAAGATTATCTTTCTAACGTCTTGAAAGCCAAACGAGAAGGGGTAGATATCCAAGGCTATTTTGTGTGGTCGCTGATGGATAATTTTGAGTGGGCAGAGGGTTATCGCCCTCGCTTTGGGTTGATTTATGTGGATTATAAAACCCAGCAGCGCATTATGAAAGATTCGGGAAAATGGTTTCAGGAGTTTTTAAAATAGCATAGTGAAGATGAGAAAATAAATTCGGTTTATTTATCCTTCTTCACATAGAGGTTTGCTTAACTATTTTTTTTTCCTTAAATTAGTTAATAATATAATCATATACATTCCTACCTGCTATTGTGTAAACGTCTCCGTTTAACTCGTTTGTTATTATAAACTAACAAACATTCGTGACCAAATTCTGTCATTCCGTCCATACAACGAATCACTTATTTCTAACACACTTAAACGCTATCTTTATGTTATCTTCTTTATTCGTTTTATTAGCCGTTGATATCATGGGCTGGGTTATTTTCTTAGCTATTGGAGCTATTGCTGGCTGGTTAGCTGGTCAGTTAATGAAAGGATTTGGCTTTGGGCTTATCGGTAATATTATTGTCGGTATTCTCGGTGGTATCTTTGGAGGCTGGCTGCTTGGTGGTATGATTAACTTGGGGAATGCTTACCTCAGTGCGATTGTTACTGCTGTCATAGGAGCCGTTATTCTGTTATTTATAGCAGGTTTTGTATCCAAAATGTTGAACAAATAATTGTTCAATAACAGATTAATTATGATTTGCCTTCTTACCTTTGGTGGGGAGGCTTTTTTAATGAAAAAATGTGTGATGTGCGATGTGCGATGTGCGATGTGCGATGTGCGATGTGCGATGTGCGATGTGCGAGAAAATTTAGAAGGTAAGGCTGTTTTTTCCATTTGTCCAAATAATTTCTTCAAAATCATTTAAAGATCTTCGCACATCGTACATTCCTCGCACATAGTACATCGCACATCGCACGGTTATCGCGTGAGGGATAGCAGTGGTAGCTTGGCGAAATAGCTGCTTTTGTGAAGCAAGGACTAGCGGGGCTGACAGCGGAAGACACCGCTAGGACTATGCAGAACTAGCAGCTATGAGACAACTACAAACGGATAGCCCGACCCCATTTTTATTTTTTCTGATGCCACCAGCGAGGACGCTGGCGGGAGCATCAGAAAAAATAAAAATGGGGGCACGCCCAGCTATTGGTGACTGGGTGATTGGGTGACTGGATGACTGGGTGATTGAGGGATTGGGTGATGAAGGGATTAAAGGAATGAGGGGATGAGGGATTGAAAAAAATCAAAAATTAATTGGATATGATTAAGGAGATAGTGCCTTTGTATAATGAGGCTATTTTTAAAGAGGCTCAAAGTAGATTTGGGATTCGAAGTGATAAAATACAGGACTTAGGAGGTTTTGAAAGTTTTGTATATGCTTATGAAAAAGAGGGGAAGGAGTATATTTTGAAGGTTGCGCATACCTTGCATCGTTCGGAAGATTATTTGATGGGTGAGTTGGAATTTGTGAATCACTTGGCAAATGGGGGTGTGAATACGGCTTTGGTAGTGCCTTCTTTGTCGGGTAAATTGGTGGAGGAAATTCCTGCGGAAAAGGGATCTTTTTTTGCTTACGCGTTTGAGAAAGTGCCTGGCAGAAAAGTTAAGAAAGAAGATTGTAGTCCTGAAATGTATTTTGAGCTTGGAAAATTGACGGGGCGAATGCATCGCTTAACACAAAGCTTTAAGCCTTCTACACCTGCTTACAAACGCAATACTTGGTCGGATGATCGCCTGTATCAATTAGAAAACTTTTTTCCTGCTGAAGAAGCTGTTTTTTTGGAGAAATGTAATGCCTTATTGAAACGAATTAAAGATGTAAAACCTGAGTATTCAAATTTTGGCTTGATTCATGGGGATTTACATCAAAGTAATTTTTTTTGGGATGGACACCTCGCCTACCCTTTTGATTTTGATGATTGTGAGTACAACTTTTTTGTAAATGATTTGGCAGTTTCTTTGTACTATTTCATGTGGTTTATCGAAAATCCTGCTGAGTATTGGCCTTTT
>JAHDHP010000082.1 GCA_020631245.1 Bacteroidota bacterium
GATGCTTCAAAAACTCTTTACAAGTTATTTGAAAAAAAATAAATGGTAATAGTTGCGTATCTATAACAAAGCTAGAAAAAACAACTCACAAATCACAGTAAATATTTAAGTCTTCTACATAAAGAGAAAAAAAAGAACATTTTTCTAAGGAAATGGAGTGCAATTTTATAATTAGCTAGACAAAAGTAATTGATTATCAACTCATAAGCAAGTTATCAAGAAACATTTTTATAAAAACATAAATCGGAACATTACACTCATATAAACAAATCTTCATGCGTAGTATTCCAAACTGCAAAGCATCAAATAAAACGCTAATTGCACACTACATAACATTGCACGCACACCCGTAGCATAGGTAATAATTACGTATACTATACCGTTTTATTTTTTGCTGATTAAAAAAAGACTAGGGGGAAAGCTAGGTTAATGTGCCATTTCAGACATAAACTTGATTCGCATCATCCGTACATCATCTTCTGTAAAGTCATCTTCTTCCAGACATTTCAGGGCTTCTGCTACGTCGTCAGAATCTGCCTCCATAAAATAATCAAACACTTCTTCTTGTTGATACTCGTCTAGATAATTATTGATAAAATAATCAATATTTAGTCTTGTTCCAGAGTCTACAATTTTCTCTACTTCTTTTATTAAATCATCCATTGATAAGTTGAGATTTTTACCAATGGTTTCTAAAGGAATTTTGCGATCAATATTTTGGATGATATAGATTTTATCTTTTGACTTGCTCGCTACGGACTTTATCACCAAATCAGCAGGTCTTTCAATACCTTCATCTTCTACATAATTCTTTATCAGTTCGATAAAGGATCGCCCATACTTCATGACCTTACCACGGCTTACACCTGTAATTTGTTCTAGTTCTTCTTTAGAAATAGGATAGTAAGTAGCCATTTCTTCCAAAGAACGATCTTGAAATACGACATAAGGAGGTACTGATTTTTTCTTAGCTACTTTTTTTCGCAACTCCTTGAGCATATTAATCAGGTTGAGATCGAGTGCACCTGTTTTTTGCGAACTAACATCTACTGCGATACTAGCTTTAGAAAGGTCGTGATTACTAGCGACTGCCACATCAAAAGGCTTATCGATATAAGCGTGTCCAGCATCTTGCAATTTCAACAAACCATATCGTTCAATATCTTTTCTCAACAAATTATACAATAAGGCTTGTGTTATAACAGCATTCCAATAACGCACTTCTTTATCTTTACCTTGCCCAAACTCTGGTAATTTATCATGTTTAAAATCTACCACTTCTTGATTGGTTTCTCCACGTAAGAAGTTTACTAAATATTTTGAGTTAAAATTTTCATCTAAGCTCCTAACTGCTTTCAACAACAATACCAAGGCCTCTTTTATTTGCAGTTTCTCTGCTTCTTTACTACAATTATCACAGCCTTTATTACAAGCTTTAGCATCATACGATTCTCCAAAGTAGTGCAATAAAAATCGTCTACGGCATCCACCCATTTCGGCATAGGTAACCACCTCTGATAATTGCTGCCCCCCTATTTCTCTTTCAGCCACAGGTTTATCACGCATAAATTTCTCCAGTTTATTCATATCAGCATAACTAAAGAATGCGATACAAATACCTTCTTCTCCATCACGTCCTGCTCGCCCAGTTTCTTGGTAATAATTTTCTAAACTTTTGGGCATATTATAGTGAATCACAAAACGCACATCTGGTTTGTCAATACCCATACCAAAAGCAATGGTTGCAACAATCACATTAAGATCTTCCATTAAGAATTGATCTTGACGATTTGACCTTGTTGCCGAATCAAGTCCTGCGTGATAAGCTCCTGCTTTAATGCCATTTGCCTGTAGCATTTCTGCTAGTTCTTCTGTCATTTTGCGATTTAGACAGTAAATGATGCCTGATTTGTTATCATGCTTTTTAATAAACTGTACAATTTCTCTTGTAACGTCTTCTTTTTTTATTTTCGGACGAACTTCGTAAAATAGATTGGATCTATTAAAGGAAGAAATGGAAATAAATGGTTTTTCTAAACGCAAGCTACGACAAATATCAGTTCTTACTTTGGGGGTAGCTGTTGCTGTTAGTGCCATAATTGGCATTTCTTGTCCGAGATTTTCTACTATCTCCCGAATTCTTCGGTATTCTGGTCTAAAATCGTGTCCCCATTCAGAAATACAGTGTGCTTCATCTACGGCAACAAAAGAAATCTTTAGTTGCCTAAGGAAGTTAACGGTTTCATCTTTAGTGAGTGTTTCAGGAGCAACGTAGAGCATTTTAGTATACCCTTTTAGCAGATCATCTTTCACTTCTTTGAGTTGTGATCTACTCAGAGAGGAGTTCATAAAATGAGCAATATTATCATCTTGACTATACCCACGTACCAAGTCCACTTGGTTTTTCATGAGAGCAATCAATGGAGAGATAATCAAGGCAGTACCTTCGCTCATAATGGCAGGCAATTGATAGCACAAAGACTTACCACCCCCCGTAGGCATGATGACCATCGTATCATTGCCATCAAGGACACTCTGTATAATTTGTTCTTGGTTTCCTTTAAATCCTGAAAATCCAAAATGTTTTGACAATTCTTTTGTCAAATAGCTTTCTCCAACTACATTATTCATATCCAACGTATTAGCTGTTTCAATCATTTCTATATCCCTTATAAGCAACTACTCTAATTTCTGAGCAGCCGTATAAATAGTTATCTTAATTAATTTAGTACTTCTCTCCTTGCTTTCTAATTACCAGCGACCCTGCGTGAGGGATAGAGGCGGAATGGGGCGTCATGAAGGTGCGAGTACCCAAAGGAGCGACGAAGGCTGAGCGGTGTGAGCGAAGACAAGTGGCGACTATTGGGTACCGTACCTGAATAGCCACATATTAGCCGAAAGCCCGACCAAGCCGCAGTACTGCCATTGCTTGTTCGTTTCATGTCTGAACCACCAGTCAAGAGGCTGGGGAGGAACCACATGAACGGGCAAAGCAGTGGTAGTATTGCGGCTTGGGCACGCCCAAAAAAAAGACTGTATAAACCTGATCAATTCCTTAAATTACCATTAATCCTTATGTTCTTTGCACACCTATCAAGTGACCATTCTGTTTAATAAAAAAAAGAATGGTGTAATTAAATTACAACATGTACAACGGAAACTTGCTTAGTAGATAGATAGTAGTTATACTTTCTTCAGCAGCTTGGCGGCAGTAATTTTGAAAAAGGGAAGGAAAAATCAGATGGTTTTGTGTCAATTTTTTATTTAGTTTCATCAATAAGTTATTAAAATGGGCTATTTTGCCCATAAAACGCACTTATAAATTTACAAATATTTGATTAAATAAAAAAGCCTTTAGTGAAGAATCCTATTTTTGAAAAAATTTATACACGAGCTATTTTTACATTAGAGATTGAATTAGCCCATTTGGAAAGGTTACCAATCAGTATAAACAGTCATTTTTGTGCTTGTGTATATCACTTATTTCAGCTTAAAGGTCGTATTGTTGTAACAGGTATTGGCAAGAGTGCGTTGATTGCTCAAAAAGTGGTTGCTACCTTGAATTCGACAGGCACTCCTGCTTTGTTTCTACATGCTGGTGATGCCTTACATGGCGACTTAGGAATGATACAAAAAGAAGACGGTATACTTTGTTTATCTCAAAGTGGAGAAACCATTGAAATAAAGCGATTGATTCCACATCTACAACGTCATGCATCGTTGCTTGTAGCCTTAGTAGGCAATCCTTCTTCTAGTTTGGCAAAAGCTGCGGACTTTGTCATACCAACCCCTATTGAACGAGAGGCAGATCCTAATAACTTGGCTCCTACTACTAGTTCCCTATTGCAATTGGCATTGGGCGATGCGATTGCTATGGCACTACAAGAATTAAGAGGGTTTGATAGTGCTCAATTTGCGGCACTACACCCAGGAGGCTCTCTCGGAAATATACTACATTTACGCATTCAAGACTTTCCTATTAAAGAGCAACGCCCTTTTGTATTGCCTACTGCTTCGCTCAAGGATGTCATCATTGATATTTCCTCTAATAAACTGGGGGTCACGGCTGTTTTAGATGAACGGACTGCCTTACAGGGAGTTATAACAGATGGAGACTTACGAAGGGCTTTAGAGAAACATGATGATATTAGAAAGCTGGAAGCTGCAATGATTATGACAAGCACTCCCATTTGCATCACTCCTGATTTTATGGCCGTTGAAGCTCTTAAGTTGATGCAGCGTAATAAAATTACCCAATTATTGGTTGTGGAAGCCGAAAAATATATTGGTATTGTTCACATTCACCAATTACTAGCTGCAGGTCTTGGGAATTTAAATTAGTCATCTTGACTTTTTTCGTTATTCCTAAGCTGTTTTTCCTTACTTTTGTAAATCAATAACTCACTGATACAGCCAACAATATGAAAAACCGTTATGTAGCCATCATGGCTGGCGGAATAGGCAGCCGTTTTTGGCCTAAAAGTCGCAAAAACTATCCAAAACAATTTTTAGACATCTTAGGAACTGGGGAAACCTTGATTCAGACCACTTATAAACGTTTTCAAAAACTGGTTCCTGAAGAAAATATCTTTATTGTTACTGGCACTGATTATGTGTCACTTATCAAAGAGCAAATCCCTACTATTAATGACCGACAAATCCTTGCCGAACCTGCACGTCGCAATACCGCTCCATGTATTGCCTATATGGCTTCCAAGTTGGCGGCTATTGATCCTGACGCCACTTTTGTAGTCGCACCATCCGATCATTTAATAACAGAACAAGCTCACTTTTTGGAAATCCTTGAAAGTGCTTTAGGTTTTGCTTATCGGTCTGATACGATGGTCACCTTGGGCATCAAGCCCCATACACCACATACAGGGTATGGATATATTCAGTATGACCTTGATGGTAGTAGTCAGGATAATGTTTTTAAAGTAAAGACTTTTACCGAAAAGCCTTCTTTAGAAATGGCGAAAACCTTCGTTGAAAGTGGTGAATTTTTGTGGAATTCGGGCATCTTTGTTTGGCATGTTAAAACTATTATGGATGCCTTTAAGGAGTTTCAACCCGAAATTTATGAGGTATTTGCAGAAGGAGCTAATTTTTATAACACGGATGAAGAAGACGATTTTGTAAAGCAAGCCTATGCCCAATGTCGAAGCATTTCTATTGATTATGCCATTATGGAACATGCTAAAAACGTTTGTGTGATTCCTTCCAATTTTGGCTGGAGTGATTTGGGTACTTGGACTTCTCTTTGGGAAAGGCATCCTAAAGATTATCTAGGGAATGCGATTGAAGGGGAGAAAGTAATGGTGTATGATGCGGAAAACTGCATGGTATTGGCTCCTGATGATAAAATGGTCATCTTACAAGGCTTGCAAGACTACTGTATCATTGATACTAAAGATGTCTTATTAATTTGTAGACTTGATCAAGAACAACGAATCAAAGATTTTAATACCGAAGCTCGCCGTATTTATGGGGAGGATTTTAGTTAGAATTAGAGGCTGTCTTAATTCATTTTATTAATCATGAAAAATATCTGTGTATTTTGTGGCTCCAATGTGGGCAAAAACCCACTCTTTCGCGAACAAGCGATTGAACTGGCAAAATTGTTTTGTAAACAAGATTTAACCCTTGTTTATGGGGCTGGAAATGTCGGTTTGATGGGTGTAATGGCAAATGCAATGCTAGAAAATGGGGGAAAGGTAATAGGCGTTATTCCCGAATTTCTGATGGAAAAAGAAGTCGGACATAAGGGGCTTACCGAGTTACATATCGTACCTAATATGCACCTACGGAAGCAAAAAATGGCTGAATTGGCAGATGCTTTCCTAACACTACCAGGCGGCATTGGTACCCTCGAAGAACTTTTTGAAATTTTTACTTGGGGGCAATTAGCTATTCATCAAAAACCTTTTGGTATTTTAAATATGGAAGGTTATTACGATGCCCTCCTCCAATTTTTGCATCACATGGTTGACCAACAGTTTCTAAGCCAACAAAACTTAGATATGTTGTATGTCAATACCGATGCGACTGAACTAATCAATCAATTACGTATTTATACCCCTCCTGATCCGAATAAATGGCTTGAAAAGGCTTTGATTTAGTTGGGCGTGCCCTACGGGCCAGGCTTTCGGCTAATAGTTGGCTTGTATAAAATGTATTCGGCGAATACGCCTAGCAGTGTCTTCCGTTGTCAGCCCTGCTAGTCGTGCCTCATTACATTTATGTACAGACGTTGCGTGCAACGTCTCTACGCCAATCTTCCGCCTCTATCCTTCACGCAAAACAATTAGTGAATGAGCGCATGAGTGAATAAGCGTTACGCTATAATCACTCATTCGCTCAATCACTCAATCACTCATTAATTTATGCTTCAAGAATTTTTATCTCCCGTTGCGGCACCTCTCATTGATCCAGTTAAGGCTTACAAACCCAACCAGTGGGGCAGCCTAGTGCATTTCCATACCGAAAAATCATTTCCCGATTTGCGCGTCATCAAACTAGCTATTTTTGGTGTAGAAGAAGATCGGAATGCAACGGAGGAAAATCGAGGCTGTCAAGAGGCACCTGATGTGGTTCGTGAAGCCTTGTATCAGTTATACAATTGGGAATCCACTTTTCAAGTGGCTGACTTAGGCAATATAAAGGCGGGAGTTAGTCAAAAAGATACCTATGTGGCAGTAGAGTCAGTCGTAAAAGAGTTATTACAATCTGCCATTATTCCTATTATTATTGGTGGCACACACGATGTCACTTATGGGCAGTTTATGGGGCATAATGTAGACAATGATGCCTTATTGAATGTGGTGATCTTCGATGAAAAAATAGACCTTTTTAATACGGACCAGGATATAGATCAAACTTCCTTTTTGTATGAAATGCTGGCTCGCCAGTCTAATTTACTCAACTTTTCACATGTGGGTTACCAGCGTTATTTGGTAGATCCAAGCATGTTAAGCACCCTCGAAAAATTACATTTTGAATGCTATAGTTTGGGGGAAGTTCGTCGCAATATTGAGGAAACGGAACCGATTATCCGCAATGCGCATGTTATTTCTTTCGACATCTCTGCCATTCGCTATACAGAAGCCCCAGGAACCGATTATCCTAGTCCACATGGCTTTCATGGGGAAGAAGCTTGTCGAGTGGCTCGTTATGCAGGCTTAAGTGATCATGTATCGTCTTTTGGTATTTACCAATTCAATCCACAATGCGATCAAGAGGGTCAAACGGCTATGCTGATTGCACAAATGGTCTGGTACTTCGTAAGAGGATTTTATCAGCGGAAATATGATTTACCAGAAAAAGATGAGCGCGACTGTTTGAAGTATATTGTCAATTTTTCGGACAATGATTACGAAATACAGTTTTTGAAAAGTAAAAAGAGTGATCGTTGGTGGATGAAAATTCCAGTGGTAAAAGAGGGGAAGCGACGTGCGTATCACCTACTCCCCTGTTCTTATAGTGATTATGAAATGGCTTGTAGAGATGAAATTCCAGATCGTTGGATGAAATCTTACTTACGTTTATCTGATACGTTTTAAATACCATTTTATACTTGAGGTTCTAGCTGCGATTTTTTTCGTCGAGATGGGCGATCCTTTAATACACGCTTCAGCCAGGTCGGCATCACTACCATCCCTATCACTAAATACGTCATATAAGAAACGACCCGCCAAACAGCGATTACGACAGCTTTCATAGAGTTGTCAACCCCATTTGCACCAATAAAAAAGTCGTTCAATAAGTTATCAGACACTAACTCTGCAATACCGCTACCTCCTGGGGTAATAGCTACCACCATCAATAAATAGATAATCATTTGACGACCAAAAAGTAGTAAATGCCCACTTACTGCTATAACGGCCAACATTACAAAGTTTAGAATCAAAAAGCGACTAATCCATTGTATTCCAGTAGCTCCTAAGCCCGCCAGCCAGTAATTCCACCCCTTCTTCTTCAATCGCTCTGAAGCTGTAATCATATCATTACCTGTCTCAATGGCATTGGGTCGCCACCTCGCTGTCCATTTAAAGGAAGTTAACCGAATCAGAAACCATTTAAAACTACGAGGATTAATGACCAAGCCATAAGCAATGGCCAAGGTATAGAGTGCCATAAAGATATAGGACATAACAAAGGCGGTGATAATGGTCGCACTTGCTCCTCCCATTGCTTCACCAATTTCTGAAGCTGGAAAAATGAGGGCATTCCCCAATAATAACCAAATGATGGGTATACCTACTAAAAAGTAAATACCATCTAAAAGAATGGTAAATAAAACTACTGATATGGTTTCTCCTGCATTAATTTTTTCACGCGTAAGCAAAAAATAGGCAATAGCAGTTCCTCCTACTGTAGTAGGTGTTACAGCAGAGCCAAATTCCCATAAGCTAATTATTTGAAAACTTTGACGCCAGGTAAGTTTATGCTCGGTTAGTACCTTGATACGAAACATCAAGGCTAAATGACGGATGGCAATGAGGACAAAACCCATCAGTAAAAAAACACCAGTAGTCCAAGCCCAGTCGATATTCCAAAGAGTATCAACTTGAAAATCCTTTAACAACATAAATATCACAACTCCCAAAGTAATCATGATGGGAAGGATAATTTTGTTAGGATTAAAGGTCTTTAGAACATCATCTGATGATTGTGTAGTAGATGACATGATAATTGAACGGTAAAATGAAAAATCGCGATGATCTTATATATAGTATAAGGAAAGACTAAAATAACACCCTTCTTAGTCTAATTGTTCTCTTCAATGGTACGAATATTCAGCCAAAAGTTATTGAAGCCTAATCCTTGACGTAATCTTAACAAACGTTCCTGTAGCATTTCGAGTATTGCAAGAAAACGATGTATTGCTTGTACTCGATTTTGGCAACTGGCAAATATGTCTATAAAGGGAGTCATTTCTCCAGCGATGGTTAAAATCTCCTTAATAGAGCTTCTTTCATCCTTAATGGTATAAGGATAACGTACTACCTCTAACTGCAACTCCTTCTTTCGGTCTTCGAAGCGGCTCATCACCTTTTGAAAAACCTGCATCAAACGATACAAATTCAACGATTCCAGCTCTGCTTCTGTTTGGTATTTAGCAGCCACATGTTCCATTTCTTCTTGGACATTTCCTCGAAGATGCACCTTTCTTCTATCTGCTTCCATAACTTCTAAATCCTTCACTACCTCCTTAAATCGCTTATACTCCAATAGTTTTTGTACCAGCTCCTCTCTTGGATCAATTTCTTCGCCATCCTCATTCAATTCTTTACGTGGCAACAATAGCTTGGCTTTAATTCTCATTAAGGTAGCTGCCACTAGCATAAATTCACTTGCCAACTCTATATTCAACAACTCCATTTGATGGATATAATCCAAAAAATCCTGTGTTAGTTTAGAGATAGGAATGTCATAAATATCCAATTCATCTCTTTCTATAAAGAAAAGTAAGAGATCAAAGGGGCCTTCAAATTGAGGCAATTTAATAGTATAGCTTGATGATTGTTCCATATTAAACTTAGGTTACAAAGATACCGATAAGCTTTATTAAAAAGGTGTTTTTAAGCTAAAACATTTCATGTGGTAGAAATAGCTTGCACAGATACTATCTCGCACAAAATTTGTTCTTTTTACTCAACATCTTAAATAACTCATTTGTTCTTGCTAAAAAAGACAAAAAAGCGATTCACTTTTTGATATAATTACACCTCTTTTTTTGTATTTTTGTATTTATTTTTTTCCAAAAATCATTCATACCATGAGAAATATACCACAGGTAGATTTGGCAGAATTTCTTTCTGGCGATCCACAAAGAAAACAGGCTTTTGTAAATAAACTAGGACAAGCTTATGAAGATGTAGGATTTGTCTCAGTTACTAATCACGGTATCTCTGATGAGAATATCGAAATGCTATATCAACAAGTAGAGCGTTTCTTTAGTCAACCTAATGAAGACAAGTACAAGTATGAAGTGAAAGAATTAGCAGGTCAGCGCGGTTATACCTCTTTTGGAAGAGAGCATGCTAAAGGAAGCGATGCTCCTGATTTGAAAGAGTTCTACCAATGGGGACAAACGGTAAAAGGTGAAGATCCTATTAAAGAAGAGTATCCTGATAATATTTTGGTAGAAGAAATGCCTGAATTTAATAATATCATTCAAAAGGCTTACGAAAAATTCGAAAAGGCTGGAGGACATCTTTTAGAGGCGATTGCTTTATATTTGGAGCTTCCAGAAAACTACTTTGATGATAAAATTCACAATGGTAACAGCATTTTACGTGCGATCCACTACCCTCCTATTGTAGAGGAGCCTAAAAATGCAATCCGTGCGGAGCAACACGAAGATATTGATCTAATTACCCTTTTAGTGGGTGCTTCTGCCGACGGATTGGAGTTATTGACTAAAGAAAATAAGTGGGTGCCGATTAATGCAGGTCCAGGTGAGATTGTTGTTAATGTTGGTGATATGTTACAGCGTCTTACCAATAACCGTCTTCGTTCTACCACTCACCGAGTAGTAAACCCTCCTCGTGAAAAATGGCATACACATCGTTATTCTATTCCATTTTTCTTACATCCACGTTCAGAAATGGACCTAACTTGCTTAGAGTCATGTATTTCTGAAGATTCTCCAAAGACTTTCTCCAATATGACTGCTGGAGAATACCTCGACGAACGTTTACGTGAAATAGGATTAAAGAAATAAAATTTGGTAATGGATAAAAAATTAACGTATATTTATCACCGATAAGTCACAACGTTTCCTTAAAATCATTAAGGGCATCCATATTTTTTTTGTGGATGCCCTTTTCTTTTTACCTCATCTTATTTTTCACTTCGGTTCGCACCAAATTCGAAGTACCTCTGGCTACTATCTTTCCTGCCTCATTTACTAGTACACACTCTACATTCATTATTTTTCGCCCTTTGCGATAGACATCAGCGGTAGCTATGATTTTATCCCCAGCTCTAGCAGGTCGCAAAAAATCCACAATTAAATTGACAGAGGTATAGAGGTATTCATTATTTAAACTAAATACTGAAGCTCCCATCAACTCATCCATAATCAATGATATAACACCTCCATGTAAGCCACCACTAGGATTGGTCATAGCAGGTGTAATAAGATATTCCGTTACCAAATGGCCCTCTTCAGCTTCCAATAAACGCCCGTCTAACCAACGCGCTACAGGAGAAGGGCTTAGAGAAGAATCTTTTCCTATTTGAGACTTAAAAAAGCCTATAATTTGATTTTCCATTAGGTAATTTTTGTTTTTATGCTTTCGAACTAACCAAGTAAACACCTGATAAAATAAGTCCTAAACCAATAAGGTATTCCCACCCTATCGACTCCCCATCAAATAAACCCCAAAGGACTGCAACAATAGGAATCAAATAAGTGGTAGTAGAAGCAAAAATAGCGTCGGTTTGTTGTACTAATTGAAAAAAGAGAATAGTGGCAAAAGCAGTGCCTAGAACTGCCAAAATCAATACATAAGCAAAAGCCTCCCATGCTTTGGGGCCAGTAGACAAAAGACTTACAAAGTCAGTTGAAAAAAGCATTATTCCTGCAAAGGGCCCAATAATAGAAAAAACCAAGATATTGAGCGTAATAGGAGAAATGTTTTGACAATATTTTTTAATAACATTTACACTGAATGCATAACAAATCGTAGCCGCCACCACAAATAAACCATACCAATGATTACCTCCCTCGTCCAGTGTTGGAGCCATTAACAATAAACTAATCGCTCCTATAAAGCCGACCAATACTCCTGTAAATTGCTTTCTGTGGAAGGCATTTTTAAAAACCAGAATCCCCACTATTAAGGCAAAAAGAGGCGTTAAGGCATTTAGTACACCTGTAGCAGCACTCGTAATTTGTGTTTGAGCAATCGTAAATAAAAAAGGAGGGATACCACTGCCAATTACTGCAACCAATGCAATAGGGATTAAATCTTTTCGACTTACTTTTTGGAGATAGAATAAGGCAAGTGGCAACAAGGTCAACATACTAAAAAAGATACGCATATTCGCCACCTGAAAATCACTAAATACCTCCAAGCCTCGTTTCATCAAAATAAAAGAGCTACCCCAAATCAAAGAGATAAGGATAAGAATGAGCCAGCTTTGTGGTTTGATGGAAGACATGATAGGTTAAAAACGATCTTCTTGAATACTTTTCCAGAGTTTATCTTTCAATTCGGTAAGTCCTTCGGTAGTGATAGACGAAATGAAGGTAATATCGAGATCAGAAGGGAGTTCTTCTCGAAGCATTTCACGCATTTCCTCATCAGCCAAATCGGCTTTAGAGAGTGCCAAAATACGGCTTTTATCAAGTAATTCAGGATTATATTGACGACACTCATCCAGTAGAATTTCGTATTCTTCTTTGATATTATCAGCATCAACAGGCACCATAAATAAGAGGGTAGCATTGCGTTCGATATGTCGTAAAAAACGATAACCCAAGCCTTTCCCTTTGTGTGCATCTTTGATAATACCTGGAATATCTGCCATGACAAAAGACTGGTCATCTCGATAGGAAACGATGCCGAGATTCGGGACGAGCGTTGTAAATGGATAATTGGCAATTTTCGGCTTAGCGGCTGATACACTTGCCAATAGTGTGGATTTTCCAGCATTAGGAAAACCTACTAACCCTACATCAGCCAATATTTTTAGTTCTAATACCTTCCACTCCTCTTTACCCTCTCCACCTGGTTGTGCATATTGAGGAGCTTGATTCGTAGATGATTTAAAATTCTCATTACCTAAACCGCCACGTCCTCCACGCACCAAGATCACCTCTTGCCCATCTTCAATAATTTCATGTTCTACCTCAAACGTTTCTGCATCTTTGGCAATTGTACCGAGTGGCACTTCCAAAATGACATCCTTTCCACTTACACCTGACTTTTGTGATTTAGAGCCATTTTTACCTGGCTCGGCGATCACATGCTTACGATATTTGAGGTGTAGGAGTGTCCAAAGCTGTTTGTTTCCTCGAAGAATAATATGTCCTCCACGTCCACCATCTCCACCATCAGGGCCACCTTTTGGTACAAACTTCTCTCGTCGAAAATGTACTGCCCCAGCTCCGCCTTTTCCCGAACGACAGCATATTTTCACATAATCTACAAAGTTGCCCTTTTCCATTGATGGTTTTTTTATAAAAGGGTAGTTTGTGTATAATTAATCTACCTACCCTCAAGCCCTCCGCAGAGAGTACTTACAGCTCTTTATTTTATTCTTCTTCCCCATTACTACCACGATCTAACTCTCCTGCAAGACGTTCGGTAATTTCTTCTATTGTTCCTTCTCCAGCTACATTAGCTACTTTATCTGTTTGGGCATAATGTCCTGCCACTAATGCTGTTTTGGTGTGATATTCTCCCAAGCGAGTGCGAATTTTTTCTTCGTCCATGTCATCAGCACGTCCAGAAGTTTTTCCACGTTCCAATAGACGACGCACCAATTCATCTTCTCCTACTTCAAGTGCTAGTACTTGCTCAATACAGGTTTCTTTTTCTTCCAGTAATTGGTCAAGTGCCTCAGCTTGCGCAACGGTACGCGGGAAACCATCGAAAATAATTCCTGCTACCTTCCCTACATTTTCTTCTAGCTTTACGCGTATCATTCCAATGACCACTTCATCGGGTACGAGCAAGCCATTGTCCATATATTTTTTGGCTTCTAAGCCTAATGGACTACCTTTGGCTTTTTCTTCACGAAGTAAATCACCAGTGGAGATATGAAGTAAATTATAACGTTCTTTTAATCGGTAGGCTTGGGTTCCTTTCCCACTACCCGGAGGTCCAAATAAGATGATATTCAGCATTTTTTGGGAATATTGTTGTTAATTTGAAATAGATAGCGCGCAAAAATACGAAAATATCTGCTATTGTTCGATTTCTAGCATAGACAGCTTCTACCTTCGTGTATTTTGCACCCTTTCAAAACCTCCAAAAGGTCAATTGGGTTCAATTTATGTGGGCATTAATCCTTTTTGTACAAAGAAACTACGCAAAATCATTGCATATCCTGTGGCTCGAAGTTTAAGATAATAGCGACCAGGCCCCAAACTCGTCGTATCCACACTAATCGCATCTTGCTTATCCAATACTTCTTCTTTTTCAAGTACCACCTCATCTTGGCTATTATAGATACTAATATTTAGTGTTGTACTCAAGGCATCAGAAAAAGAGATAGGTAATATTTGTGGGTAATCCCCTCCATTTTCAGGCTGCACCAATGGCAATTCCTTTCCACCTCTTCCCGAACGTGTTTTACCACTCAGTTGTCGCTCATAATGCCCAATAGGCTGGAACATTTGTAATAATTCATCGAGGCTATAAGTAGGGCGCACATCTTCATCTATTCCCCAGTCCTCCTCTTCGGCTGGGTCATCTCCTAAAAAAAGATCCTCCCCCAGTTTATTGGCAAGTTCTCTAGCATTTTGCAAACCTGCTGTTGATCTTTCATCCACAATATTCTTACTAGCTTGCAATACCAGCTTAGCCATTAGCATTTCCTGTCTAAAAGCAGCATCGGTTTGAATACGTTGAATGACTGTTTCTTGCTCACTAGCATTGAGTTGCTGGTGGAGATATTGGTCGATTAGTTGTTGGTCTT
>JAHDHP010000083.1 GCA_020631245.1 Bacteroidota bacterium
ACCTGTCAGCTTGGCAAAACCTAACAGCTTGATTGGCAAAAATGGGGGCACGCCCAAAATCATTTTTTAAATAGACTCTTCTACTCCTAGTATCTTTTTGACACGGAGTAGTAACTCATTCAAATTGATTGGTTTTTTGACAAAATCATCTGCCCCTTCCGAGAAAGCGGTAAGGATAACTTCATCTTGATCTAGTGCAGAAATAATAATGATAGGAACCTTCTTTTTGAGTCGTTTCTTGATGCTACTGAGCAGCTCAATACCTGACATATAAGGCATCATTATATCTGATATAATTAAATCGAAGTCTTCCTCTTCTAATGAGTCAAGTGCATCTTGTGCATCTGTGGTTGCAAAAACCTCGTAATCGTTTTTGGTCAACATCGTTTTGATGGCCTGTAACATGATTACATCGTCGTCTACAAGTATAATTTTCATAGTTTCTATAAATTTATATTTTACCTATACTTTACTTTTCAAATTTTCTAATTCGCCTTTCAAAGCGGCATGTGCCTTCCGACAATCTAGTGCTAGTTTTTGCACTAAGTTATCTATAGAATCCAACTGCTCTCTTTTCCAAGCATTATTTTCAATAGTTTGGGCATTATCAACCATTCCACTAACTCCTAAGTAGGAACAGGTTGATTTTATCTTATGAGCTGAGGCTTTAAGAGCATCCCAATCTTTGTTATTACAATCGTTTTCTACTCGTGCTATTTCTGTTGGAAAATCATTGATAATGGTTTCCATCATCACTATTTTCAGTCCAATATCTCCACCAGTAAGAGACTCTAGATAATCAAAATTAAACATTATATTATTTGTTATTTCTTCGTTATGCGTATATAACTCCTCCTCCCGAATCAAGACTTCTTGTTCTTCTTGGTTCGTATTTATGGGTGCTCCAGCTTCTTTACGCAATTTAGATAATACTAAATTTAGTTTTGCATATAACACTTCGGGATTGATCGGTTTACTCACAAATTCGTTCATTCCTACTTTAAAACATTTTTCTGCTTCTGTATTAAAAGCGTGGGCAGTCATTGCAATTATTGGAATTTGGCTAACTGGGCCTTCCATCTCATTGCGAATATAGGTAGCTGCCTCATATCCATCCATAACGGGCATAGATATATCCATTAAGATAATATCATAAAAATTATCTGCTAGTTTATCAATCGCTTCTTGCCCATTTTCTGCAATTTCAAGTGTTAGTTCTGAGGCCCACTTTTTAAGTAGGTCAGTTGCTACGATCTGGTTTAGTTTATGGTCTTCTACGAGTAAAATATCTACTTTACCTGGCACAAAACCCTCAATGATATCCGATTCGTCTATATCTTCTGCGGTGTATACTTCAACCATTGTTTCCTCATTATTGGGAAGTGGATGATTGAGCATTTTTTCATTGTTCTTTTCTAGCTGCAAGGCTTTGGAAGGTGATATATCGATTGGTTCACTACCATCATTTTTCTGAAAAGGCATAACGACTGAGAAAGTAGAACCGACTCCTTCTTTACTTGTTACCGTAATTTCTCCACCAAAGATATCGACTAGTTTTTTCACAATACTCAATCCCAGGCCTGTTCCACCATATAAGCGGGTGGTTTGCTTACTAGCCTGTGTAAAGGCATCAAATACCGACTGCAATTTATCTTCTGGAATACCAATACCTGAATCTTTAACCGCAAATAGAATTTTTATTTGTTGGTCGTCCTCTTCAATTACTCTGGTACGAATTTGAATTTCCCCTTCTTCGGTATACTTGATGGCATTACTGACCAAGTTATTGATAATTTGATGCAGGCGCACCGAATCACCTATAACTACTTCTGGTAGGTTGACATCATTGGACGTATAGAGGTCAATATGTCTATCTTGTGCTTTGTATTTGTAGGTTTGTAAAATCTCATTGATGAGATCATATAAACGGAAAGGTCGTTGTTCTAATTCAAGTTTACCAGCTTCAATTTTCGAGAAGTCAAGAATATTGTTGATAAGTCTCAATAAACCATCTGAAGAGAGTTTAAGGGCATTAATATATTCTTGTTGTTTGCCATTGAGCGGCGTATTTTCTAGCAGGTGCGTCATCCCTACTACCACATTCATAGGTGTACGAATTTCGTGGCTCATATTGGCTAAGAACTGCTCTTTGATTTTGGCAGAACGTTCTGCCACTTCTTTCGCTTTGACCAGTTCTTGTGTTCTTTTTTGTTCGGTAACATCCCGAATAATTCCGTGGAAACCATGTGTACTACTATCCATCGAACTCCATCGAGTCGAAGTGACCAAGCAGTCTAATATTTTTCCATCTTTGGTTATAAAGGCGACTTCAAAATCTTTTACACGCCCATCTTCCTCCATTCGTTTATAAAATTCATCTCGTTGTTCGGGATCATTGTATAAATCAAATGAACGAATATTCTCTAGCTCTTCTCTTTTGTAGCCAAACAAATTAATCAACGATTCATTTAATTCTACAAATACCCCATCGTGGGTTGTAATGTAAATGGAATCTTGTGATTCTTCAAAAATCGTTTTATAGCGTTTTTCTGTTTGTGCATACAGTTCTTCCGCATTCTTATAATCAGAAATATCCTGAATAGTGCCAATTAGATTTTTCTTTGTTGTTACAGCATAAGCATCTAACTGTCCTTGAATACGAATATATTTAAGTTTATTATTTACTTTGGAAAGGAGCTTGTGTTCGGTGGTAAAAGGCTCACCAGATTCGAAAGCTTGTGCAATTTTTTGTTCTAAACGATTGCGGCCTTCAGGAATGGCTTGTAAAAAGTTATCGAGTGTGGGAGAAGTCTCTTGTTTATTATAATCTAGGTTTAAATAGATAATTTCCGACCAATACATCTCAGAGCATCCTTCTTCCAATTCGAAATTACCAATTTTGGCGATGCTTTGCGCTTGTAATAGGCGTTGTTCACTGATACGTAAATTACGAGCAGATTCCTCCACTTTTTTCTGCATCGCACCCCGCTTAATAGCGTGTAAAACAGCTCTAGTGAGCGAACTCGTATCAATTTGCCCCTTCACTAAATAATCTTGAGCACCTTCTTCTACCGCTTTCACACCAAAGTTTTCATCATCAACTCCTGTCAATACCACAATAGAGACATGATCTGGAAAACTTTCTACTGCTCGTTGAAGGGTATCCAAACCAGTACTATCAGGAAGTGTTAGATCCAGCAGCACAATATCAAAGTGCTTCTCTTTAGCAATATCAATACCTTCTTGCAAACGCGTTGCAAGTGTAAGGTCGAAGCTAATACTAGGAGAATCACGCAAATATATTTCAACCAATCGAGCATCTCCAGGATTATCCTCAACCAGTAGGATATTCCTATTTTCTAAGAAATTTAATTTATCTGTCAAAACTCTTAACTATATGAATTCAGGATTAGGTGGTAATTGCACTGTATTACACCAAAAATTTTCGATACTTTGAATCGTTTTAAATAACTGATCTGCTTCACTTGGTTTTCTAATAAAGCAATTAGCATGAAAGTCATAAGTAGACATCACATCCCAATCTAACTCAGAAGCAGTTAAAATGATTACAGGAATACGCTTTAGATCTTTCAGCGGTTTTATCTCTTTAAGAATTTCCACCCCACTTTTCATAGGGATATTCAAATCGAGAATGATAATATCGGGTAGCGAAACATCAATATATGGGTCCTCTTGTTTTAGATATTTAATCGCCTCTTCTCCATTTCGTAATACCACCACCTCTTTTTCACGATCGTTACTTTCAAGCGCATTCCTCATGATTGATATATCTACCTCATTATCTTCAATAATTAATATTTTTCTTTTTAAAAACATAAAATTATACAAATGACTATCTGAAAATTAATGAATAAATTAGTCCCATAAACTATGCCACTTCAGACGGCAATCGAACAATTGTAAGCCAAAATTGCTCAATTGACTTAATGACTTCAATAAAGCGGTTAAAATCTACAGGTTTGGTGATATAGCAGTTTGCATAAAGATCATACGCACGAATAATATCGGTTTCTGCATTGGAAGTAGTAAGTACCACAACAGGAATTCGTTTTAATTGCGGATCTTTCTTTATTTTATCTAATACCTCTCTTCCATCTTTTTTAGGAAGATTAAGGTCTAATAATATTAAATCTGGTCTTTTGGCGTCAGCATATTTTTCACCTTCCCGAAACAAATAATTAATTGCCTCTGCACCATCCATTATCACATTCAAATTATTTAACACATTACCTTCTTTCAAAGCTTCTTGTGTCAACCGAACATCTCCAGGGTTATCTTCCACTAATAATATTTCCAAAACTCGACGGTTTTCCATAATGATTTGGTTCTCAAAACAATTAAAAAAATAAAAAAAATCAAACTTCTATTGATTCCTTATAAACAGGGTTACGTAAAAGAATGAAAAAAGTTTCAATAGATAAAAAAAACATCCAAACAATTATAAAAAAGCTATTTACAAAATAGTTTTTTAATAAATTGAATAATTTAACTTACCATACCATAGTCATTTACATACCTTTTGTATCAATATAGTTTGTAGACTATTTTGAAGACATATGGTCTTACAATAAAATGCTTATCTTTGCCAACTAAATTAAGAATAATTAAGACTAACAGTTCAACTAATTTAACTAATAATACTTAGTTATCCTTATAAATAAGCAATGTTCTATATAAATTGGGGGAAAAACTAGGGTAGGTAGGTTTATGACAGCTATTACTTTCTGCATAACATCCTTACTAAAATCAATAGGTGGTTTTAGTAACAATATACCAACACTTATGCCAATTTTACAAAAAACAAGCCCTATCACATAATTATTATCCCTAATTCAATTAAGCCATTTACTATGAAAGGTCAACTACTGTTGTATTTTACATTAGCAATCCTTATTGGGATAGGTGCTTGTAAAAACTTACGAAAGATTCCTAAAGATCCTACTCCACCACCAAAGGAAACAACGCTTCCAGAAACAGTGGATACAGTAAGTCCTCCTCCACCTAGCACAAATGCTTTTAACTCGCCAGAAATCATCAAAAAAGCCCAAATATTACTATATCTCAATGAATTTGTTCCTGGTCGTGTTGATGGAACTCTCAAAGAGCAAACACTAAAAGCCATCAATGACTTCCAAGGCAAAAACGAATTGCCCATCGGTGATTTATCAATGAAAACCCTCACAGCCATTGGAGTTCCTGCTATGGACTTTGAAGTAAAAGATATACAATCAGCCCTTGAAAAAAAGGGCTATGACCCTGGCCCAATAGATAACTTAATTGGCCCAATGACCCGATCTGCCTATATCCAATTTTTAAACGATCATGAATTCCCAAACAAAGGACTAGACCTAAAGGCAAAGGCTGCTTTATTTAGTGAAGATTCGAAGTACTACAATCCAGCACAGATAAACCCGCTCTTTTTTGCTGACAGTACGAATACAGCTCCACCTGTCATTCCTGATATTGCACTGAGTGACGCCAATATTATTGATGTACTCAAAGCTCTCAAAGCTCATGGATATGACCCAGGCCCTATAGATGACACCCTTAGTTTATCTGCCAAAGATGCCCTTTTTCAATACCAAGTAGATTTCGAGCTTCCTATTGGTGAAATAAATGAAGAAACATTACGACACTTAGGTTTTAAATAGTACATTCAACCCATCAATAAAAACAAGCATTTATGACAAAGCTCGCACTCCATTGGCAAATATTTATTGGGCTCATTTTAGGAATCTTATTTGGTTTATTTGCCACCGAATATGTACACTATGTAGGATGGATGGGTACACTATTTATTCGCATTCTCAAAATGATTGTGATTCCGCTTGTTCTTACTTCTATTGTAACAGGTGTAGCAGGAATAGGTGGTGGTCCAGGCTTCCGCAAAATGGGAGGAAAAACAATAGGGTACTACCTTACCACCAGCATCTTTGCCATTTTAGTCGGCTCTACCCTTATGAATGTCTTTCAACCAGGAGTAGGATTCGACCTCAATAGTGTAGAAATGACAGCGGCTGACCAAGCAAAAATCGAAAAACTACAAGCAAAAGAAGCCGAATTTTCCATTGTAGACCGTCTTACCCAAATTGCTCCTACCAATATTTTCAATGCCATGTCGGAAGGAGATACCTTAGCCGTTATCTTCTTTGCCATTTTATTAGGTATTTTCATTCCCAAATTATCCGATCCTTATCGAGAAACCTTTCTACATGCCTTCAAAGGGGGCTTTGAGTTGATCATGAAAATTACCCTTTGGATCATCAAACTCACGCCCATTGGCATATTCGGACTTATGGCCGCCACTATTGCCGAACAAACAGGCGGCGACATAAACAAACTAATAGCCATGCTCACCAAACTAGGCTCCTTTGCTATATTGGTGATTCTAGGTTTATTTTTCCATGCTTTTGTCACCTTATCAGGCTTGTTGATCTTCTTAGGAAAGGTAAACCCGATGAAGCATTTCAAAGCGATGCTCACTCCCCTTATTACCGCCTTTTCTACCTCCTCTTCTGGAGCCACTATGCCGATCACACTAGATGCCCTTGAAAAGAACAGTGGCGTATCAAGTCGCACAACCAGCTTTGTCATACCATTAGGAGCCACCATCAACATGGATGGAACCGCCTTATATGAAATAGCAGGTACACTTTTTATAGCCCAAGCCTATGGCATGAACCTCGATTTCGGACAACAGATTTTGATTATTCTAACTGCCCTACTCGCCTCTATTGGAGCTGCTGCCATTCCAATGGCTGGACTCATCATGATGACCATCATTCTATCCGCTGTGGGACTACCTGTTGAAGCCATCGCTATTATGTTTGTCGTGGATCGTATTTTGGACATGTTCCGCACCGCTGTCAATGTTTGGAGTGACACTTGTGGTACCGTAATTATCGCAAAATCAGAGGGGGAAGTATTGGCTTACGACAAGTAAGAAAGGAAATTCATCAAGAATTTCAAATATTGTATTAAAAAGGGAGTGATGTTGAATTTTATCCTTATATTGATGGACTAATCTTTCATTCATCACACTCAAAAAGTACACCTGTTATGGCTTCTTATTTCAATAACAAGAATGATAAAAATGGCTCGGAAAATATAGGCGGTGGAGCTGGCTTCACCCACCTATTAGAAGGCACTAAAGTAAAAGGTAAAATCGAATCTAAATCCGACATCCGTATTGACGGACATGTAGATGGCGAAATTATTTGCGATGGGAAATTAATTCTTGGTAATAAAGGTTCTCTTTCTGTCAATTTAGAAACACATGAAGTCACGATAGACGGCATGTACAAAGGAGACGTAAAGGCAAAAAGACAGCTTATAGTCGGTGAAAGAGGGGTTATCGAAGGAAATGTGAATACACCTAGTTTAATCATTAAGCAAGGAGCTAAAATCAATGGGCAGGTAACGATGCCTAAGAGTAATAAAGAAGTATTAAAACAGTAATTATTGTATTAGTTGGGCGTGCCAATATCATTGAAATAAGGTATCAGGCGACAGGTTTCAGGAGTCAGTTTTTGTAGGGCGCAGACCTATGTGTCTGCCCTAACTATCAGCACATAGTCCATAAAAGGGATTCAGACATATTGTCACTTTTAAACTAACATCTCCTTTTTCTTAATTCTATGATATTGGGCGTGCCCCCATTTTTGCTTTTTCACCCGTTCATGCGTCCACACATGAACTACAGGCGAAAAAGCAAAAATGGGGTCGGGCTATTCGCTTGTAGTTGGCTACTAGACAAGGTGTTCGGCTAAGCTTCAGTGCGTCTTCGCTCCATCGCTCAGCCACCCTTCAGCAAGCCTCTCTACCTTTCTAGTGCGCCAAGCTATCGCTACTATCCCTCACGCGAGACGTCCGACGGAAATACTCCGCACCTCGCACAATTTTTCGTTCAATCCTCGGACGTTAATCGTTCAATCGTTTAAAAAAAAACAGGCAGCCACCTTTCGGTAACTGCCTGCCATTCAACATTCATTGTATTGTTTTCTTTGGTTCTAAACTACCTTATTGGCACAGCTAGAACTAGCAAATGCATCGGGTTTTGCCTTGAACACGAATCCCATACTCATTATATAACCCATTGCCTCATTAAGTGCTACATTAGACTTAAATTGAGGATCGGTGTTAATATCCGCATGAACTTCCAACTCCACATCATACTCATCTAGCAAATCACAAAGGCGGTAGGCAATATCTATCGACATCGCAACTTCCTGAAGCATACGTTCTTTGATTGACATTTTACGAGTGGCTTTTTCATTGTGAATGAACATGAAGCCTCCTTTTTTCTCTCGCAAAAACACAATAACGGTGGCAAATTCAATCACCTTACCATACACTTGTGAATCAGTTCCGATACAGACCTTCAGCTTGTTTCCAGCTTTGGTTTCACGGATAATAGCCTGTCTTACAGACTCTTTAATGTTTTCGATTTTCTCACCATTCAATCTCCTCCAAGGTTTGTTAACCATGACGAAAAGTTTTACATCAATAAATAAATCCTACATTTGGATAGCTTGACTTGCTTTAAAGTAATCTAAAATAATTACTTAAATTTACTAAAAATATTTAATACTATGACTATCACACATATTACTTGATGATTTGCTTATGTTTAAGAAATTGTTACTTTTTTAAATAAAAGCTCTTTTATGTATGACAACCAATCTCTCTAACCCCAATTATGCCCAAATAATTCAAAAAGGGCTTAAATTTGCTAGATAGTTCTGTTTTTATTCGTATTTTTTTATTATCTTTGCACACTGAATTAAAAGTTTACAATAAAATTATTTAACAGTAATAACGATGAAGAAAGATATCCATCCCGAAAGTTATAGAATGGTTGTTTTTAAAGATATTTCTTGTGACCATTCCTTCTTGGGTAGATCATGTGCAAACTCTAAAGAAACAATAGAGTGGGAAGATGGCAATGAGTACCCATTAATCAAAGTTGAAATTTCTAATATGTCTCATCCATTCTTCACAGGAAAAATGAAGTTTGTTGATACAGCAGGACGTATTGAGAAATTCAAGAAAAAATACGAACGTTTCTCTAAGAAAAAATAAGCCAATTATTTTATTTGTGAATGCAAGAAGCCTCGGCCTAATAGTCGAGGCTTTTTGTGTTTGGTGAAGAAGAATAAATAACTTATTTCCCATACATTTAGCCTTTGATATACCTCTTTCTATGTCCAATCTAATTCTTTTTGATGACCATACTTGGCATCAATTACTCCCCTTATCATTTACCAAATCCATTGCAGATTTGCGGATTGGCATTTTTACGATCCGCCAGAAATGGGAATACTATATGCAGCAAAAGAGTGGCACCCTTACATTGAGTCACTTGGAAAGCCTATACCCTCATAAGAATTTGGGTAAAGATAATTTGATCATTAATAGTAGTATCTTGCCCAATAAAGAATTGGTTCGTCAAATAAAGCATTTAGCGGAGGAGGAAGTATTGATGGATGGGGAGGTGGTCATTGCATTACGTCATAAGAGCAAACATCCTCCGCTGATTCACAAAGCAAGTGGCGAATGGGTGCCACTCGTAGATGATTACCAAGAAATAAAGGTAGAAGCAGCCTATTTACACATCCAACAACCCTGGGATTTTTTTAAATTGAACGAACAAGCTATTACTACTGATTTTGAAATTGTACGAGCTTCTAAAAAGGCAGCTCCCCTACCCGCTTCCAGTCATTTTATAGGCAAAGACAATGTATTTATAGAAGAAGGTGCCACGATCAACCCCTCATTTGTGGATGCTAGTAATGGCTTGGTTTATTTTGCAAAAGGCAGTAAACTACTCGGCGGGGCAATGGTGAGTGGTTCTTTGGCCATGTGCGAACATTCAGTCTTGAAATTGGGAGCTAAAATTTATGGACCTACGACTTTTGGACCTTATGTAAAAGTGGGTGGCGAGGTTGGTAATACGGTTATCATGGGCTACTCAAACAAAGGGCATGATGGGTATTTAGGAAACTCAGTGTTAGGTGAGTGGTGTAACTTAGGAGCTGATACCAATTCCTCCAATTTGAAGAATAACTATGGTCAAGTCAAAGTATGGTCTTATGCTTCAGAAAAAATGGAGAATACAGGGCTACAATTTTGTGGCTTGATAATGGGTGACCATTCCAAGTGTGGCATTAATACGATGTTCAATACGGGTACGATTGTGGGAGTTTCCGCTAATATTTTTGGAGCGGGATTTCCTCCTAAAATGATTCCTTCTTTTGCTTGGGGAGGTGTCGATGGTTTTACGACTTATGATTTAAATAAGGCAATTGATACTGCAAAAGTAGTATATGGACGTCGGAAACGTTCTTTGGAAAAAGCAGAGCAGGCGGTATTAAAGGCAGTGTTTGAGATGACGAAAACATATAGAGATTGGGAGGATTGAGGGATTGTGGGATTGTGGGATTGTGGGATTGTGGGATTGGTAAGAAAAGTTGTTTCAGTTGAAAAAGTAAGTATTTCACGATAAAAAAGGCGACAATTCTCGTCTTTCTGCTTCACTAATAATCTTAACCCCCTTCTTTTTTATATCCTTTAGAAATTTTTTCCATTCTTTTTTATCCATACTTTCTGAATCGAATATCTCCAACTCTTCTTGGTTTTTTATTGCTACCACTAGGCAATAATAGTTGGCTCCTTCATCATCCGTAAAGGTACACTTACTCACATTTTCGATCGTATGGAGCGGAATTTTGGTGTCCTTTTTCCAAGAAAAGAAAGAGTGACGAATGATGAGGTGTGTAGAAGTTAATAGATAAAAATACCCATCTTCTAGTATGATATAGACAAAGCCGATGATACAAGTTAATGCCATTAGCCCGTGATACCATTTTAAGTTGTGATTGATACCATTTTGTTGAAAATGGAGCATCATTAAAATGACAATGGCTATACAAGGGATTATGACAATCAAACATCCCCAGTGAAATAGTCCTATTTCTTCTTCGTAGCTTTTTTCCATCAAAGGTGAGGTATACTTTATCTTTAGTGAAGATCGAAAAGGTTTTGCACACCCGGTGTTCGGTTGACGGTGAAGCCTTCGACATACTCGAAACCTGTATGTGCCGCTAATGCACTTGCTCGATTGACTATACGTTGAATGAATTTTTTATCTGAAATATAGGTGGTGGGTTCGTCGTCGTTTCCTTCATAATCTTCATTGAAAAACTGCGACCCATAGGCTCTCATGGCTTTTGTTTTACGATCTATAAAGGGAGAAATATCTACTACAAAGTCGGGAATGATATAAGTGTCTTGAATGTAATGATACACACTCTTGGGTCGCCATGCTTCTTGTGGCTTTCCTTCCTCATCTAGTGTTTCTATTTTGCGTAGCCCTGCCTTAAAACAACTATCTACTGCGAGTTGCGCTCCGCGTCCATGATCGGGATGTCGATCGTGTATGGCATTGGCAAGTACGATGTCGGGTTGGTATTTGCGGATCACTTTGATGAGTTGTAGTTGATGGAGGGCGTTGTTTTCGAAAAAGCCATCGGCCATGCGGAGGTTTTCGCGAACATCAATGTCCATTATTTCACTGGCTGCTGCGGCTTCTTGTAGTCGTAGGGCGGGTGTACCTCTAGTACCTAATTCGCCAAGTGTAAGATCAACTATACCGACTTTATATCCGAGTTCGACGTGTTGCATCAATGTGCCTGAACAGGCTAATTCTGCGTCGTCGGGATGGGCAGCAATTGCTAGAATGTGGAGTTTCATATATAAGAATGAGTGGATAAGTAAATGAGTGGATGAGTGAATGAACGTTACGCTATAATCGCTCATTCACTAACTCACTCATTCGCTCATTGTGTTTGCGTGAGGGATAGTAGTGGTAGCTTGCTGAAATAGAAAGGTAGTGAGGTACGACTAGCAGGGCTGACAGCGGAAGACACTGCTAGGCGTAGGTACCGAACACCTTTTCTATGAAGCAACTACAAACGGATAGCCCGACAAAGCCGCAGTGCTACCATTGTTGCCGATTCATGCGAGGACACATGTTTTTTAGAGGTGTTCATGCGAGGACGCATGAACGGGCAGCAGTGGTGGCATTGCGGCTTTGGCACGCCCAGAAAATGCTTAATTTATTTCTAATTCGAAAGGGATACGAGCTTGAACACCTCGCATTTCACTTAATTCTTTGAGTTTTTGATATTGACTATAAAAAGGTCCTAACTCTTCTTTAAGCAAATCTGTTTTAGTAGACTCGCCTAGTGATTTGAGGAGTTTTTCTATCGGTTTTTCTCGTTTTGGATAGTTGTAAATGCGGTAATCGCCTTCTTCGAGTCCTGCCATGTTGCTGGCGATAGCAATGGCGTCTTCTAAGCCCCCTAATACATCGACTAGGCCTCTTTCTTTGGCTTGTGTCCCTGTCCAAACGCGTCCTTGCGCCACTTCGTGTACGGCGTCTTTAGAGATGCCGCGACCATCTGCTACTCGCTTGAGGAAGATGTCGTAAATTTCGTCTACTCCTTGTTGGAAGATCGCTTTTTCTTCTTCTCGAAGGTTGCGATCAAGTAATGGGGAGCTTGGGAAGTCGGCAAAAGAACTTGTTTTTACTGTATCAAAAGTGATACCTAATTTATTGTTATAGAATTTCTCCATATTGGCGAGCATTCCGAATACACCGATAGATCCTGTAATGGTGTTCTCTTCGGCGAGGATAGTATCGGCATTACAACTGATGTAATATCCTCCAGAAGCGGCTACATTTCCCATAGATGCAACTACTGGTATTCCAGCTTCTTTGGCGAGTGCGACTTCTCTCCACATGATGTCGGATGCGAGGGCACTTCCTCCACCAGAATTGACACGTAGTACGATGGCTTTGGTTTTATCATCACGTCGTACTTTGCGAATGACTTCAGCAAAACGATCACCTCCAATGCTGGTATCATCTCCTTTTCCATCGACGATACTTCCTTCGGCATAGATAACAGCTACTTTATTGTTTCTATCTCCTTTTTTGGTGTCTCCTTTTACTTTATTGTATTTGCTCAGGCTGACGGCATTAATTTTATCGTCTTCGTCTACGCCTAATTTGTCGCGTAAGATATCGTGTACTTGATCGAGGTATAGGGTATCATCTACTACTTTGTGTTCGACGGCATCACCTGCGTTTCTTACTAGTAATTGGTCAATAATATTGGAGAGTTCTCCTTTTGACATATTGCGACTAGCAGAAACATTGTCTAGATATTTTTCATAGACACCTCCTAGTAATTCTTGTGTTTGGAGGCGGTTATAGTCACTCATTTTCTCGTATCGAAGTGGTTCGGTGGCACTTTTGAAATTTCCTGCGTAGAAGATTTCAGGTTCGATTTCGAGGCGGTCGAGGGCATTTTTGAAGAAGGAAAGAGTCGCTCCTAATCCTTTTAATTCGACCACTCCTTGTGGGTTGACGTAGAGTGCATCTGCGACAGATCCCATATAATAAGCTTTTTGGGTCATGACGCTACCATAACCGATAATGAATTTGCCTGATTCTTTGAAGGTTTCTAGTTCTTGTCGAATTTCATCCATTTGGGCAAAGCCAAGTGGTACTCCACTTAGACTTAGATAGATTCCTTTGATGTTGTCGTCATTGACTGCCTTTTGGATATTGGCGATGACGTCTTTCATTCCTAATTGTGGTTCTTGAATAGGATTCATTATGTTGTCGGGGTTGAATCCTCCTTCTTGTCCTCTGTCAGACATGGGCTGATTGAGTGAGATTTTTAAGACCGAATTAGGCTTAATGGTAACGGAACTGTCTTTGGAAGCACTCATGGCGATTCCCATCAGAATGAAAAAGCCAATTAAAAAGAATAAAAATAGCCCGATGATAGTGGCTAAAATGTACTTAAGGAACTGCATGTATATATATGATTTACTCGATAATTAATTAAACTACAACAAATTTAACGCATTGTTACTGTATGAGTAGCGTTTTTCATATAATTATTACAGATTAGCTGGTAAATTGTTCTTTTTTCTTAGAAATTGTACTTTCGTGTCACATAAATTGGTACATGATGGAGCAGAGTTATTTATTGTTGGGTAGTAATATGGGGGAACGCTTGTTTTATTTGCAATGTGCTAGGCATTTACTATCTCAACGGAGTGGTTTTATTACAGCTTGTTCTGCTTTGTATGAAACGGCGGCTTGGGGTATGGAAGATCAGGAACCGTTTATGAATCAGGTGATTGAGATTGAAACGCCATTGGAGGCGGAAGATTTATTAGAGGTTTGTTTGTCGATTGAGCAGGATATTGGACGGGTGCGTCATGAGAAGTGGGCTGCGCGGGTGATTGATATTGATATTTTGTTTTATGGAGAGCTGGTACTGTCGATTGATTCATTGCAGATTCCTCACCCTCGCTTGCAGGATCGACGTTTTACCTTGGTTCCTTTGGTGGAATTGTGTCCGCAAAAACGGCATCCTGTTTTGGGTAAAAGTATGGCGGAATTGTTGGCGATTTGTGGGGATGAGTTGTGGGTGGAGCGGGTGAACGGCTGAACGGTTGAACGAGGGAACGGTTAAACGGTTGAACGAGGGAACGGTT
>JAHDHP010000084.1 GCA_020631245.1 Bacteroidota bacterium
TAGACGCTTTATAACGTATTGAAACATACGTGAATATCTTTAGTGAAAGTAAACAATAATTAATTTTAACATCGTGCGAAGTGCGAAGACTTACGTACCTCGTAAGTAAGTACGTAAATCATCACACCTCGCACCATTTTGATCATGGCTTCAATACAAACTGTTTCTCATCATACCCTGGACGAGCCACATACGTATCAGCATTGTCAAAGCGATTATGGATACCAATACGCTCTTTAGGAGTAAACATAAAGATGTAAGGCTGGTCATCATGAATCATCTGCTGCACTTTTTTATACATTTCGTTGCGTTTACCTTCGTCTAAGGTAAAACGTATTTCCTCAATCAATTTATCAGACTCTTCACTACCAAATCCTACTCGGTTATCTCCATCAGGATTATCAGCCTCAGAATGCCAAATCTGTTTTAGATCATCAGGAGTAGGTGCTGAAATCCATGCTAGACTTGCCATGTCATAATCACGTTTCTTGGTATCCTCCAAGAAAACGGTCCATTCCAATCCTTCTACTTCAATATCAACACCTGCACGTTTTGCATTTTCTTTTAGTAATAAACCAATTTCTTTACGGAAGTCATTATCACTATTGTACTTATAAGAAAGTTTCATGTCCATTTTCTTTCCATCAATCATTTTATCCACTACACCATTTCCATCAGAATCGGTCCAACCTGCCTCTGTTAATAATTCTTTGGCTTTAGCAACATCAAAAGGAATGGGAGTAATTGAGCGATTATAAGCTGATTTAGAAGGGTGAATAGGGCCGATAGTTCGTTCTGCTAAACCATGCATCGTTACATCAATAATCTCTTCTACATCTACTAAATGCGCGATTGCACGACGTACTTTTTGATCAGCCAATTTAGGACTTTTGCGATTTAGACCAATATAATAATAGGCGAGGAAAGTAGGAGTATGTAAATTGTAATGAGCTTTTACTCCCTCATTTTTTTGTAGGTCAATAAACAGATTGGGATTAATATCACGTACAACATCTAAACCTTCATCCTTCATAGATGTTACAGCAGTAGTTCTATCTTTAATGATCTTATAAATAATTTTATCTGGTTTGGCATTTAATGCTGGGAAATCTACTTTGTCGCCCCACCAGTCTTTCTTACGTTCTAAAACAACACGTTGTCCTGTTTCCCAACCTTTAAATTCGTAAGGTCCAGAACCAATAACGCCTCCGACTTCGCGAGCATGTTTAGGGTCGTTAAATTGTGTTGCAAACTCTTGTAAACGCTTGTCACTCGATGACTTTCCACTATTTAACTGTTCAATAGTGAAATTGCGCATGATTTTATTAGGATCATACACATACTCTGGATAAACGTAATATCCTGTATTACTTTCTGCTAGAATGTATTTCTCACTTAAATAGACCGTAAATTTCTTCGGATTAGCAGGGTCTTTTTCAATACGTTCAATAGATTCCATGTAAGGACGAATAGAACCTGCATTTACTTTAGGGTTCTTAATCGCTTTGATCGTAAAGATATAATCATCGGCAGTGATAGGCGTTCCATTATCCCAAGTGGCTTCTGGACGAATTTCGAAGGCGAGCGACATTCCTCCATTATCTAGTTCTTGTATGTCTGGTCGTTTTGCTGCTAAGACTCCTTCTAGTTCTAAGGTAGCTGGGTTGATTCTCAATAATGTTTGGAAAATGTTAGACTCAATGTAGGTAGAGTTAGCACTACTAGAAATAATAGGATTAATTTGGTCGGGTTCTGCTGATTCGTGAATGGAAACTGAATTGTCGCCCGTTTTTTTGCTTTTGGCAGCACTTTTAGTTGCTTTAGATTCAGTATCTCCTTTGGTTCCTCCATCTGATGAAGAACTAGAATCACCACCACAGGCAGTTAAGAAAAGCCCAAGTATAGCGAGTACCATACATAGCTTATTGAGTTTGTTTAAGATCATTTTAGGATTGTTTTTGTTCGATCAATAATTTGCGTGAGGAGCGGGCGCAGGTTTTTTTTATAGCCTTAAAAATAGGAATAATTAATTAATTTAAACAGATGAAGAACATTTTAATAACAGGCGGTACAGGTTTGGTGGGAACATTATTGAGTAAGATGCTATTAGATAAGGGTTATCAGGTAGCTATTTTAACGAGAAGTGAAACGCAAGGAATGCCCTATAAAGCTTATCGATGGAGTATTGATAAGTGGTATATTGAGAAGCCAGCCATTGAAGAAGCACAAGTTATTGTTCATTTGGCAGGTGCAGGTGTGGCGGATAAAAAGTGGACGGATAAACGAAAAAAACTGATTATTCGTAGTCGCGTAGAATCTGCAAAACTACTACATGAATATTTATCAGAGGTAGACCATCAAGTGGAAACTTTTATTGGTGCTTCAGCGATTGGTTACTATGGTGATCGAGGTAAGGAGTTATTGACAGAAGAATCGACTCCTAGTAGCGGTTTTTTAAGTAAAACTTGCCAATTGTGGGAGGAAGCCAATCAACCAATTGCCCAATTAGGTATCAGACAAGTGTTATTTCGTATTGGAATTGTGTTATCAAAACAAGGAGGAGCCTTGCCTTTAACAGCTATGCCTGTAAAGTTTCACTTAGGAAGCTACTTTGGTAATGGACAACAATACTACTCATGGATTCATATTCATGATATGTGTTCAATGATTATTGCTGCCATTGAAAATAAACAGATGGAAGGTGTCTATAATGCTGTTGCTCCTAATCCTGTTACCAACAAAGAGTTTGTAGCCACCATCGCAAAAGCACTCAATAAAAAGGCTTTGATGGCTCCTGTACCTGCTTTTATGGCTCGTTTAGGTATGGGGGAAATGGCATCAATTGTAATGGATAGTGCACGAGTATCAGCAAAAAAAGTGGAAGAAGCGGGTTTTGAGTTTACTTATCCCCATTTATTAGCTGCTTTAAAGGAACTATATAAAAAGTAGGGCTGGTACTGTATTTGATATTTTAGGGGGAATTGTTATATTCTATGATGTCGGATTAGGTAGAGACAAGGCATCCCTTGTCTGTAAGATTGAATGGCGTAATGAGAATAATAAACAGAAAAACAAGATGAATCAAGAAGAGAAAAAAGCCTTTCGGCAAAAGATATTGGCGACTTTGAAACAGGTGCGTGTGGATATTGAAAATTTGGAAGAATTGACGAAACCGATTCCACCAGAAAATTCGATTGGACGAGTAAGTCGAATGGATGCCATCAACAATAAAAGCGTTAATGAAGCCAATTTAAGGCGTTCCCGAATGAAATTAACTCGTTTGGAGACCGCTCTACAGAAGTTGGATCTCCCTAAATTTGGAATTTGTACGCGTTGTAATAAGCCTATAAAGGCTGCGCGTTTGATGTATATGCCAGAAAGTACGTGTTGTGTTCGCTGTGCACGTTAATTCTATATATCGTATAGCTCTTGTTTCTATTTTTTTAAACCTACTTATTGCTAATTATGACCAATCGCATCTTCTTTTTGATGATTACTAGTTGTTGGCTAGTAATGTGTTTACCTACATGGGCCCAGAAGGATAGTAATAACTGTGATGAACTCTACCAATGGGTCGTATTTGGAGATGAAAATGATGAAAAGATACTGGGTGCTAAGTTATTCCAGCCTGAACTGTTAATTTCATTTTATACCCAAAATGATTGTCAACCTGTATGGTTGCAAGAAAAAAGCGCGTTTCGAAAAGCAGAGTTGATGATGAATATTTTGGGAGACGCAGAAGATATTGTAAATTATCATGTAGGAACTATTAATGATCGTTACACAGAAATTCAAACGTTTTACCTACCACTAGGGGTATTCCAGTATGGAGAATTAGATAAACTGGATGTATTGCTCACCGATGCCGCCTTACACTATTCTTATCGCTTACAAGCGGGAGAAGAATTGTCTGCAACCGCCAAAGAAGAGTTGGGGGCAAAGATTATAGGAGAGTTGCAAAAAGCAATTAAAGAGGAACAACTACAAGAATATTATGCGCAAGCAAAAGCAGGTACTTTATCTGCTCCAGAAAAGGTGGCCACTCCTAAACCAGAGCCAGCTATTATGGAAACGCTACGTGAAGAACAACAAACCAATATAGTAGATGCAGGTATTTTTGAATCAGTAAATGCCTTAAGTAAGGAGTCACGTATCTTAGGAGCTCCTATTTTTAGGAGTGGAGAAGTTAATTCGTTTTATCGTGAGCGTGATTATAAGGCGGCTTGGCATGATGGAAAACGCACCAATGCAAAAGGTAGAGAGTTAGTAAAAAACTTAGAAAAAGCGGAGGAAGATGGTTTAGAGAGTGCAGATTATCACCTCATGATTATTAAAGAGCAAATACAATTGGCTAAGAATAGTGGAAGTGCTGCCTTGAATAAACTAGATATTGTCATGACAGATGCGGCTTTACATTATGCGCATCACTTGGCTTATGGTAAACTCAACCCTAAGCAGTTTGGACATAGCTGGAATGTAGATGAAGAACGAATGCCTTTGGGAGGTGCTTTAAATGAAGCATTAGAGAAAGACCAAATTACTACTTTCATAAATAAACTAAAACCTCAACACCAAGCATATAAAAGGCTTAAAAAGCAGTTGATAAGTTATAAGACAAAGACAGCAAATGCCACCTTACAGCAGGTGCCTGCTGTCAAAAAATTGGAATTGGGAATGATAGATGAGCGAGTACAGGCTTTGCGTAGCCGCTTAGCCTATGATGGCAAACTCCCTAAGCGATTTAATGATGTACGTCCCGATTCTTCCGATTCGACAGGTATGAAGGTAGATAGCTTTTTTAATGTGAATGTATATGATAGAGGAGTGAGAGATGCAGTCATTGCTTTTCAAAAAGATCATGGCTTGGCTGCCGATGGTGTAGTAGGTAAAAATACAATTGCGGCCTTAAATGTTCCATTGAGTGGGCGAGTCGATCAAATTAAGCTCAATATGGAACGTTGGCGTTGGTTGCCAAATGATTTAGGAGAGCGTTATTTGTTGGTGAATGTTCCTTCTTTTGAATTGAATATTTATGAAGACTTTGATTCGTTAGTACTTTTGAAGAAGGTACAAGTGGGTAAAACAAAGCATAAAACGCCTATTTTCAATGATTTAATGCAATATTTAGAATTTAACCCCTACTGGACCGTTCCATTTAGTATTGCTACCAAAGAAATTTTACCCAAATTGCAACGCAATGCAGGCTATTTAGCACGGAATAACATGGAATTGTTATCAGGAGGAAGAGCAGTAAATCCGTATGGTGTTAATTGGGGAGGAGTTAGTCGAAGGAATTTTCACTATACAATTCGCCAAAAACCAGGAGCGAAGAATGCATTAGGACGAGTTAAGTTTATGTTTCCTAACTTGTTTAATGTATACTTACACGATACACCCTCTAAGAGCTTATTTGCACGATCAGAACGTACCTTTTCACATGGTTGTATTCGCTTAGAAAATCCATTTGAATTGGCAGAATATCTTTTGAAAGATGAGCCTAAATGGAGTGGGGAAAAGGTAGAGAAGTTGATCGAAAGAGGAAAGAATAAACGAGTCTATTTGACCAATCCTGTACCTATTTATATCTTATACTTTACTACTTGGATTGGACCTGATGGGAAATTGCGTTTTTATAAGGATGTTTATGGTCGCGATGGAGTAGAGTTGAAAGCACTACTAAATTAGAGTAGATGGAGGCTGTTTTGTAAATATTCGACTGTTTTTGCGCAAGGGATAGTAGCGGTAGCTTGGTGTAGCAGTAAGGTAGTGACACTTCACCTAGCAGGGCTGACAGCGGAAGACACTGCTAGGTGAGATAGTGGAACACCTTTTCTGCCAACCAACTACAAGCGGATAGCCCGACCCGTAGGGATGCGCCCCAATAAAAAACTTTTAAAATTTATCATGAAGAGAGTCAGCTATATCCTTTGTTGTATTTTACTATTCCATACATTGTGGGCTAGTGCGCAAGAAATTACCTTTTCGAAACCTCAGCGTTTACCAACGCGTGTCACAGATTATGAAATAGTAGGGCAAACAGGTGGCGAAATTTTGATTCATAAGTGGGGAGAACGTTATAATACCCTAGAAGGCTATGACCCTGTAAGCCTAAAAATGAAATGGACGAAAGAGTTTGATTTTGGGCATAAAAATATGAGAGTGCTCCAGATTGTGCCGTTGAAAAAAGATATGTTGGTTTTTTATACCGCCAAACAAAAGAAACATACCTTGGTTTATGGGCAGCGGATGACAGGGAATTTACAGGAGTTGAGCGATAAGGTCATATTGGATTCCATTCCTAATAAATTGGCGACGTATGGGTATCAACTGGATGTGGATGTTTCTATGAATCGAAAGTATATAGGAATTCGCCGCCAGACGTTTAATTTTACAGGCTTATCAGAGGTGGATTTGATTGTCATAAATCGTCGGATGGAGCAAGTGCAACGCAAGCAATTTAAGCCAGATGATAAACATTCAATCCGAGAAACCATACTTGCCAATGATGGGCGCTATTATATGGGTTTGATCCACACACAGCGTCTTTTGAGTAGTAACCAAGATCGTATTGACCGTATCCATATCTTTGAATTTAAACCCAAAGTGGAAGAGCCATTGGAAATAGTACTTGAAAAAGGAGAAAATCACCTCAATGATATTGCATTTCGCTTAGACAATCTCAATAATCGACTAGTTGTGGCGGGTTATTATTCCGATAAGCAAATCAATCAAACAAGTGGCTATTTTTATGTGTATCTTGATTTGAAGAGCCAAGAGGTGAGCAAGAAAATTTTCCAACCCTTTTCAAAGGAGTTTTTACCCAAATTGGAAATGAGTATGGGATTAAAAGGACGAACGAGGATACAAAATTTGGTGATAAAAGATTTGATCATTCGTCATGATGGAGGAGTCTTGCTATTAGGTGAAAGCTTTCATCGTAGTAGCCAACGAGTGGGGTTTAGTAGTTTTGGAACGAGTGCGCGTACTTCTTATGAAGAGTTTACCAATTTTTACCACGAAGATATTATCGCCATTTCCATCCATCCTGATGGAGGCATTTTCTGGGAAAATATTTTACAGAAAAAACAATATTCCGAAGGAGATGATGGCTACTTTGCTTCATTTGGAGTGGCAAATGGTAAATCCTTTTTACGATTGCTATTCAATGAAGAAATTTCTTATCGGACGCACCTCAATAGTTATCAATTAAAAAGTGATGGAGCGTATTCGATGTTGAGTGTCGTAAATATGCGGGATTCTAACTTTATGGTAGCTCCACAATATGGAAAACAGTTGTCATACTCCGAAATGGTACTTCCTGCCTTTAATAGTCGAAATGAGTTTATGGTTGCGCGAATTCAGTTTGAATAAATAATTAAGTTGAACAAATCATTATTTATCCGTTGCTAAGAGTTTGTTTTTTAGAGTGAAGATAGTACCTTCGTACATCCCACCTCTGATAGGCTACTTTCATTTTAAAATGAAGTACCCTCTCCAACTAAACCTTTTCATTCTGTGGTACGATTTTTTAAAACAGCAACCCCCGCATCCTTTATCCTATTGATCTGTTATGGCATTGCCATTCATCTCAATTTATTTATTGATCCACCCGCAGTTGAACTAAGTGCCTCTGCGCCACTAAGCAATTGGTTATTGCAACTAATAAGCCTCATTTCCAATGGGTCTGCATATGTGTTAAGCAGTATTTTTTTAGTGCTTCTCTTTATACAAGCTTTTTTCTTCAACTTTTTAGTAGAACAAAACAAAATATTTGATAGCCTGAATATCCTTACTGCCTTTTCCTATTTATTATTAGCAGCCTTATTCAATGAAGCACTCTATTTGAGTCCTGCTTTCTTTGCTGCTTTTCCTATTCTTTTCGCTTTTAATAAACTCATCCGAAGCTACAATGACTTAGGAGTATCTGCCATCTTTGATGGAGCCTTTGCATTAGGAATTGCTTCCCTTTTCTACCTTCCTTCTATTGTACTTCTTTTCTTTTATTTAATCGGCTTGTCTGTTACACGTGTATTTAGTATCAAAGAGTGGATATTGGGGATTATAGGGATGCTTATTCCCTACTTCTTACTAGGAACCTACTTCTTTTGGAATGATCAACTAATAGAGTTTGTACAAGGACATTTTTTGAATTGGAATATAGGAGTAAGCATTGCTCAACCTACCTTATTGGAGGTGGGAGCCAAAATAGGAGTGTTGGCATTGGTAATAGGGATGGGATTGATGATTTATCAACGAAATTTTTTGAAAGTTGTCGTTCGTATCCGAAAATACCAGACCTTATTTGTGTATCTGTTATCCGTTTCTTTTCTTTCTTTTATATTTATCAACAAGATACACCTCGCACCTATAGCACCTTTATTAATACCAGCTGCCTACTTCCTAGCCTATAGCTTTTACGAAACCCAAAGGCAACGTATTTATGAAAGTATGCACCTCGTTTTATTACTCATCATTATAAGTTTTCAGTACGGCTTATTGATATAAACACACCTACTTATTTACACTTCGCAATTTCCTCTTGGTATGCTTTGTCATATATTTTATACTTCTCTTCTGGAAACTTGTCCTTTTTATTTTCGTGTAACTTAAGTAAGTTATTTTGACACTCTTTGACAGCATCCGCTGTTTCTTTCTCTTTACAAGCACAATATGCTTCAGAAGCTCTTACCGCACGATTCATAAATACATCATCCGCATAATGCGACATCTTTTCTTTATTCCTTTTCGCTCTTTCTTCGGGTGTTTTAGCGTATTTTTGATGTAAAGGCCTTTCTTTTTTTTCCTTTGATGTAGTTGCTGTATTTTCTGTTTTATTGGTTGTAGTAGCTTCCTCGCCACCACAAGCGGTTAATAAAGTACCAGCAGTAAGTAATAATAAGAATAAGGTTCTCATGGATATATAAATTGGCTTTATAAAATAGAATGCAAAAATAGTATTTTATTGGAATCTTATTGGACTATTCACCAATATCTTCATTCCACAAATCAGGTCGAGCAGCAATAAAGTCCTCCATCATTTTTATACAAGTCGCATTATTCAAATTAACGACCTCTACACCATGTTCCCGCATAAAAGCTGGCGCACCAGGAAATGTATTAGCCTCTCCAACCACCACTTTCGGAATCTTGAATTGCACCACTGTTCCAGCACACATATAACAGGGCATTAAGGTAGAGTACAAAACCGTATCCTTATACGAACCAATACGCCCAGCATTTCGCAAGCAATCAATCTCCGCATGAGTCATGGGGTCATCTTTCTGGATACGTTGGTTATGTCCTCTAGCAATAATTTTACCAGCTCGAACCAATACCGAACCAATAGGAATGCCTCCTGTTGCCAAGCCTTTTTGTGCTTCTTCAATTGCCGCTTGCATGAATTGATCTATCATAAAAAAATATTCTAGGATTAAGGAAATAAATGGTGTATTTTTGTTGCTCTAATTAAAAACGTCCTACCTATTTTGTCAAATTTAGTGATATAACTTGGCTAAGTTATTGCTAAATAATAGATTAAAAAAATAACATTTCACCTGTCAAAATAATAATACAATGAAAGTAGCAGTTGTCGGTGTTACAGGAATGGTTGGGAAAGTAATGTTGCAAGTATTACAAGAACGCAATTTCCCTATAAGTCAACTAATTCCAGTTGCCTCAAAAGATTCCGTAGGAAAAAAAGTCTGGTTCAAAGGAGAAGAACTTTCTATTGTTGATATAGATGTCGCTGTATTCAATAAACCAGATTTCGCCATTTTCTCTGCAGGCTCATCTGTTTCGCTCGAATGGGCTCCCAAGTTTAAAGAAATGGGAACGACAGTAATTGATAACTCCTCTGCTTGGAGAATGCATGAAGACGTACCTTTAATCGTACCTGAAATCAACGCTTCCATTCTTACACCAGAAGATAAAATTATTGCCAACCCTAACTGTTCTACCATTCAAATGGTCATGGCCTTAGCTCCGCTTCACGAAGCCTATGTACTAAAGCGCATTATCATTTCTACCTACCAATCAGTAACAGGAACAGGTAAAAAAGCCGTTGCTCAATTACGCAACGAACGCAGCCAATTTGAAGGAGAGTCTGTATATCCTTATACCATCGATCTCAATTGTCTACCACACTGCGATATTTTCCTCGATAATGGTTATACCAAAGAAGAAATGAAACTCGTACACGAAACGCGTAAAATCATAAGTGATCCTTCTATTGGTGTTTCGGCTACAGCAGTACGCGTACCAGTAGTAGGAGGGCACTCCGAAGCCGTTAATGTAGAATTTCGCAATGAATTTGACCTCGCCGAAGTTCGTCGCCTATTAAGCGAAACACCAGGAGTAACTGTTATGGACAATATTGATAATAATATTTATCCAATGCCACTTTACCAACAAGGTAAAGATGATGTATTTGTAGGACGTCTCCGTCGAGATGAATCACAAGAAAAAACCCTCAATATGTGGATTGTTTCCGACAATTTACGCAAAGGAGCAGCTACCAATGCCATCCAAATTGCTGAGTTTTTAGTAGCTCAAGATATTGTTGTCGCATAAGAAGACTGTTTTTTTGGGCGTGCCCCCATTTTTTGTTGATGAAAATGCTACCGCCAGCGTCCACGCTGGTGGCATTTTCATCAACAAAAAATGGGGTCGGGCTATCCGTTTGTAGTTGCCTCATATACAAGGTGTTCGGCTATATTGGGTCGCAGTGTCTTCCTTCGTCAGCCCTGCCACCCAAAGCCTCACTACCTGTCTATTTCGCCAAGCTACCACTACTATCCCTCACGCATTTTTTTCTCCTCCATACAACCAATCCACCTTTATCACGACCATTGAGAAGTAAAGAAGGATGCATCCTATCTTCTTTATTTAATACCCAAAATCTCAAAAACGTGATCAAATACCTACCTATTTTTATTTTACTCCTGTCTACGCATTATAGTTATGCTCAAGCAGAAAAGTACACCATTAGTGGTTATCTAACTGATGCCTCCAATGGAGAAGCCCTCATTGGTGCCAATATGATTGTACAAGGGTTAAAAACAGGAACCGTTAGTAATGCATATGGGTTCTATTCCTTAACTCTTGAAGCAGGTACCTACACCATCGACTATTCCTATGTCGGATATGCCTCTCAAAAAAAAGAAATCGAATTATCTGAAAATATCAAACTTGATATTGAATTAGCAGAATCAGGTACATTGATGGAAGAATTGATTATAAGTGCAGAGAAGGAGGACAGAAATGTAACAAGCATCGAAATGAGTAAAGAGAAAATGTCGATGCAAAAAATCAAAAGTATTCCTGCCATCTTAGGAGAGGTAGATGTTATCAAAGCTATTCAATTACTACCTGGTATCTCAGCTACAGCTGAAGGGCAATCGGGTTTCAATGTGCGAGGAGGATCAGTCGATCAAAATCTCATTCTCTTAGATGAAGCTACCGTTTATAATGCCTCTCACTTCCTCGGTTTTTTCTCCGTCTTCAATCCCGATGCTATCAAAAATGTAGAAGTCTACAAAGGAGGAATACCAGCAGAATATGGAGGTAGGCTTTCTTCCGTATTAGATATCCGCATGAATGATGGAAACAATAAAAAGTTTGCAGTAACAGGTGGTATTGGTACCGTTTCTTCTCGTCTCACCGTAGAAGGACCACTCAAGAAAAATGAAAGCTCCTTCCTACTTTCAGGAAGAAGAACTTATGTAGATCAATTCCTTCGTTTTTCAAGGGATACATCTCTTAGAAGTAATAAGGTCTATTTTTATGACTTTAATGTGAAAGCTAATTATACGCTTGGCAAGAAAGATCGGATTTACCTATCAGGTTACTTTGGAGATGATGTCCTCAAAGATGGTGGGGATAAAATTCAATGGGGAAATGCAACAGGAACACTCCGCTGGAACCACATTTTTACAGACAAGGTCTTCTCCAATTTTACGCTTATATATAGCAACTACGATTATAGTCTTGGCTCTACCGATTCAGGAACTGCTTTTAACTGGGATTCCGAAATTCAAGATTTATCAGCAAAGCTAGATTTTAACTATTTCCTCAATGCCAAAAATACCATAAAGTTTGGTGCTCAAACGACTCGACACGACTTCGAGCCAGGTGTTATTAGCGCACCTGAAAATAGCATTTTTGGAGGCTTCGACCTGGATGATAAAATTTCCTTAGAATCAGCTATTTACCTAAGCAATGAGCAAAAAATTACATCTAAACTAACAGCACTTTATGGGCTTCGTTTTTCGCTCTTTAATAATATCGGTGGCAATAATGTCTACTCTTACGATGAGCAATACAATGTAAAAGATACTACCTTTTATGATAAAGGAAAGTTTTATAATTCATTTAGTAATCTCGAACCACGATTAGGACTTCGTTACGCACTAGGAACAGATAAGTCAATCAAAGCGAGTTATAACCGAATGACCCAATACATTCATTTAGCTTCTAATGGAATTTCGAGTTCTCCTTTAGATATTTGGTTTCCTTCTTCTACGAATGTCAAACCACAAATTGCGGATCAAGTGGGACTAGGTTATTTCCAAAACTTCAAGGACAATACCTATGAAACCTCCCTAGAAGTCTATTACAAAAAAATACAAAACGCCATTGACTTTAAAGACCATGCGAGCTTGCTACTCAATCAATACCTCGAAGGAGAATTGCGTTTTGGAGATGCTAGAGCATATGGAGCCGAATTGTTAGTCAAAAAAAATAAAGGACGTTTAACAGGTTGGATTGGCTATACTTTCGCCAAAAGTGAACGTACTATTCCAGAAATTAATAATGGTGAATGGTATAATGCTACTTGGGACAAAACCCACGATGCTTCTATCGTTCTATCTTATGAATTGAGTAAACGAACCAGTCTTTCGGCAAACTGGGTATATGCGACAGGAAGAGCTGTTACATTCCCTACAGGAAAATACGAGTACAACGGTATTACAGTACCCGTTTACTCCGATAGAAATGCGGAACGAATGCCTGCCTATCACCGAGCTGATATAGGTTTTACCTTACGAAATAAAGAAAAGGTGGCTCGCAAGCTTTTTTGGGACTTGAATTTTTCGGTCTATAATGTCTACAACCGACACAATGCTTACTCTATCAATTTCGTAGAAGATCCTGATGATTCGAATAAGCAAATCGCTGAGCAAACCTATATCTTTCCTGTTCTTCCTTCTTTAACTTGGAATTTTAAATTTTAATCCCATGAAATATCAAATCATAATCATCAGTTTTTTAGCCCTTCTATTATTCGGAGCATGCACCGAAAAAATAGAACTCGATTTAAATAGTGGTGATAATCTACGCCTAGTGGTAGATGCTTTATTGACCACAGAAGAAAAAGCACATCTAGTAAAACTAAGCCTCTCCAAAGATTATTTCAAAGAAGGAGAGTCCGATGCAGCACAGAACGCCACTGTTAGTATATCTGATGGCTCTATCACCGAAAATTTAGTAGAGCAAACACCAGGATCTTATTATACCTCCGAGACTTTTAAAGGGGAGGAAAATAAAACTTATACCCTACGTATCGAATATGAGGGGGAGGTGTATACGAGTACTTCCACTATTTTGCCTGTTGCCCCAATAGACTCTATTACTTATGAATTTATGGAAGCGGAAGAGGAAGACGAAGAAGACTACTATAGCCTTTTCGCTTCTTTTCAAGAACCTTCTACTATTAATCAATACTATATGTGGAAACTGGATATCAATGGTGTCTACTATACAGATAGTCTTGCAAAATGGCTTTTTACAGAAGATGCTCTAGTGAATGGTAATTACATTGCCAATGTAGACTTTTTCGATTTTGAAGCAGAGCCAGGTGATATTGTTACTTTCGAACAATATTCCATTACAAAAGAGGCTCTTGATAATTTAAATGCGATTTTATTAGAAACTGAATTTAGAGGAGGGCTATTTGATGGAGCACCCGCTAATATTAAATCAAATATCGACAATGGGGCCTTGGGCTTATTTATTACCGCAGATATAGAAAAGAAAAGTATAGTGATTGAATAGACATCTTGGGGCGACCACAAGGGATCACCCCAAGATGAGATATGTTTATTGTAATGTCTATTCCAATTTTTTAAAACAAATTAAATATAATCAAGACAGGCTCTAAAATAAAACGGAGCAGAAAAACTACATTATCAACTAAGTACATGGACAAAAGTTTTCCGACATAATACGAGTATCAACAAATTGGAACCATATAAAAAAAATAAGCCACATAAGATATATAAGCTTCAAATAATCTCTCTTTATAAAAGAGCATCAAAGCCCACATTAGTTGTCGTCTTTGACGACTCTTATGTTCACTTAATTCTTCTTACTATTAAGATAATTTGATATTTATAAATGAACTTCTTATGCTTCTTATCTGCCTTATGTGGTTATTTTTTGTCGAATAATTTATGTC
>JAHDHP010000085.1 GCA_020631245.1 Bacteroidota bacterium
GAAAAATAATCAAAAGAAAAAAGTGATGTTTTGAGGTGCGAGGTGCGAGGTGCGAAAAATTTAGAAGTTAAGATTGATTTTTGCTTTTCTCCAAATGTTTTTGAAATAATTGCTTAAAAATCATCGCACATTGGCCTATCATCATAAAACATACAACCTCTAGGAGGTTGGTGGGCGGGTTGTTGATTCTTCCAATCAGCATGTCGCCTCTATGAGGCTGAAAAATCGCTGCGTAACGCTAACTCAACAACACATTCCCACAATCACCCAATAACTGTCTTGCGTGAGGGATAGAGGCGGAAGATTGGCGAAGTAGAAACATAATGAGGCTGGACTAGCAGGGCTGACAGCGGAAGACACTGCTAGGACAGTAGCCGAATATGTTTTCTACGAGACAACTACTAGCCGAAAGCCCGACCCCTTCGCCTACATTGTTGCCACCAGCGAGGATGTTGGCAGTAGCAATGTAGGCGAAGGGGGCACGCCCCAAAAAAAAGACATTTGTATAGCAAGCTTTGGATGAATAAGCAAAATATGTCTGAAAATTGCTTTAACTATAGTAATTTGAATCGTCTTATAACTAATAGAAACGACCTTAGAGGCTGTCTTGATTTTATCATCAGGCTTACAAAAGCATCTTTTTAGTCCTAATTATGTCTTTTTTTCGCTCCATAACTCTGCTATGAACCTCAAAAAAGCCTACATTAGGTCAAAAAATCTAGCTTTTTCAGCTCTAATCCTAAAATCGAGACAGCCTCTTACTAATAAAGGATCTTGATAAGAACGCCCTATCCGAACCGTATTTACATTAAAGTAGAATAAGTTTGACGAGCAAACTTATTTCCCAATAACTAGTACTATGATTGCTAAAAAATTGATAAACACTGTACTTCCGCCACTAAAGATGACGGATACTGGAGATAAGGCTATTTCTTGGTTTAAGGAGTTTCACGTGCAGTATTTCCCAGTGGTAGATGGTAATAAATATTTAGGTATTCTTTCGGAATATGATGTATTGGACTTAAATAAACCTGCATTAACACTTGCTGAATATCCGATTAAATTGACTCGCCCTTTTGTGCAAGAAACGGCACATATTTATGAGATTATGAAATTGCTCAATGAGCATCGTTTGACGGTTATTCCTGCATTGGATGAAGATGAAAACTATGTGGGTGCCATTACCATTAAAGATTTGTTGGATTATTTTACAACGATCAATGCTTTACATGAGCCTGGTGGTATTATTATCTTGCAAATGCATATCAAGGATTATACGCTCACAAAAATCGCACAGATTGTGGAGTATAATGAGACCAAGATCATGAGTATGTATATCAAATCAAATCCTGAAAACCCACAGATGATAGATGTAACGATTAAAACAAATCGTTCTGACTTGACCTCTATGTGTGCTACTTTTGAGCGGTATGGTTATAAAATCAAAGGTTTTTACCATGAAACGGGGTATATGGAAGATATGCAGGATCGATTGGATTCTTTGATGCAATATTTAAATGTGTAATGCTGAAGGTAAGTAATGCTTGAAAATTAGGCTATCTTTGTAATTCATTTTTTTAGTTATGATAGCTTGTCATCGTTACTTACCATCTTTCTTTTCTTTTTTATGCCGTTTTATAACTGGCATCTTCTTCCTTTTTTTTCTAGGAGTTTCTTCTATTCTTGCCAATTCGAACTCTTCTTTTCCAACTTCACTTCCTATTGATACTATTGACCAATCTGATTTTGTGATCGTCCATGCTATTTCTGTTTCTGGAAATAAACGAACGAAAGCTCCTATTATATTTCGCGAATTGGATTTTGAAGAAGGGGATACCTTGTCGCGTGCTTCGATACCTGAGATATTGAAAGAGAGTCGAGATCAGGTGTATAATACGAGATTGTTTAATGAAGTAAAATTAGAACAGGAGGAAAAGGCAGGTAATTTACTCAATTTACATATTTTGGTGGAAGAACGCTGGTATATTTACCCTGTTCCAGTGCTCGAATTGGTAGATCGCAACTTTAATGTGTGGTGGAATGGTACAGATGGCGGCAAAAAACGAGATTTGAGCCGTACTGTTTATGGATTTCGTTTTGATCATGAGAATTTTAGGGGACGGAAGGAAGAATTGATTTTTACGGCCCAATTTGGGTATACCAAAAAATTTGAGCTGTACTATAAAATTCCATTTATCAATCGTCGTCAAAAAACGGGACTTTCTCCTTTCATTTCCTATATCATGAATCGCGAGATTGATTTTTTGGCGAGTAACCACCAACTACAGTTGTATGAGCATGATCGTTATGCACGCAGACGATTTAGAACAGGCTTGGCGGTTAATCATCGACATGATATTCACCAAAACCATTATTTCCAAGCAGCTTATTATAATAATTTTATTGCTGATACGATTGCGCAAATGAATCCGAAGTATTTATTGGATCAACGTACTCGTCAGCAGTATTTTTTCTTATCCTATGTGTTTACTGCCGATTTTCGAGATATTCGAGCTTATCCTTTGAAGGGAGATTATTTTAGACTGCAAGCGTCTAAGATGGGAGTGGGTATTTTTAATGATATTAATCTCTTTTTAGCGGTTCTCAATTATTCGCATTATTTCAAATGGAATGAGCATTTTTATACGGTAGCAAATGTACGGGCCCGTACTTCCTTTCCTTCTCGACAACCTTATTTTAATCGAGGAGGGCTAGGTTTTGGAGCTGATTTTGTGCGAGGCTATGAGCATTATGTGATTGATGGGCAACATTTTGGAATGTTTCGAACCGCTTTCAAGTATAAGTTGTTAGATATAAAATTTACGAATCCCATTATCAAAGCCGACCAGTTTAAAACCATTCCTTTTGCCATTTTCTTAAAAACCTATGGTGAGTTGGGCTATGTGCGCGATAAATTCGCTGGAGAATTACAACCTTTGGCCAATAAGCCATTAATTGGAACAGGTTTGGGAATAGATATTTTTACAATGTACGATTCAGTAATAAGTTTGGAGTACTCCTTTAATGGAGAAAGAGAACGTGGTTTTTTTGTTGCTTTTTCGGTCAACTATGATTTTGATTAACTCCTCATCTTTCTTCCATGCGAATTGCCATTTATAGTCGAATTTTAAAAACGCACGATATTCCTTTTGTTCAATTATTGATTGATCAATTGATCGCGCGTGATGTAAAATTAGCCTTTTATCTGCCCTATTCGCAACAATTTGAAGGTCGTATTCAACTACCTCCATCGGTTTTGCATTTTAAAGATCAGGAAACACTTAAAAAATTAAATATTGATTACCTGATTAGTATTGGTGGAGATGGCACCTTATTGAGTACCGCTATTCTTACTCAAACCATTCCTATACTTGGTTTAAATGTAGGACGTTTGGGTTTTCTAACTTCTGCGACAGCTACCAATGATATTCATGCTGCTATTTCTGCCTTACAAAATAATGCCTATCGTATTGATGAACGCAACCTGATCGAAACAGTTAGTACTCCTCCCCTATTTCCTACGGACAATTTTGGATTAAATGAATTTACCATTCAAAAGCAAGATGCTTCGACAATGGTGACGATTCATACTTATATTGATGATGTATTTCTAAACTCTTATTGGGCAGATGGTATTATTGTAGCTACTCCTACTGGCTCAACTGCCTATTCTTTGAGTTGTGGAGGTCCTATTATTGATCCCAATGCCCAAGCTTTGATTATCACGCCTATTGCTCCACACAATTTGGGTGTTCGTCCCTTTGTATTATCCAATGATAAAGTCATTTCTTTTGAAATAGAAGGACGCAGTAAACATTTTATTGCAACACTCGATTCTCGCCATGTCTATGTAGATAGTTCTTATCGAATAAAAGTGAAAAGAGCTGCTTCCACCTTAAAATTGATTCGTTTAGCTGGAGATAATTTTTTTACGACTATTCGCTCCAAACTAATGTGGGGACAGGATATAAGGAATAAATAAAAAAAAGGGAGACATTTTAAAATGCCTCCCTTCTTTGAATTATTCTATTATATGTTTTTATTTCACAATCAAAGGTTTTACTACTTTTCCATCTTCCAAAGCCACTTCTATCAAATACAAACCACTTGTTAAGTCCTCAACCGATACAGCTACTTTCTGTGAACCTGTATACTGAGAAACATTTTGAACAGGACTCATGACTAATTGTCCCATTGCATTATAAATATTCACATTTACTGTTGAAGGTTTTTCCAACTCATAATTAACTATCAAATGATCAGTAGCAGGATTTGGATAAGCCATTAACTGTACACTTGCTGCTAGTTCATCCTTCAATCCAACAGGGATATAAGGCACATCGTCCGAGCGACTATAAGATACATTTACAACCGTTGTACTTGACCCAGCTGCTCTTTCAAATACAATATGCATAATTGGATAAGCCAAATTTGGATGATACCAAGCATACGATTCAAGCGTAATATTGAAGGTAATTTCTGTACCGACTACTACCTCTTCATAAGCAATATTCGACTTTACACGAAGAACATTTTCTACAGTACCATAAGGTAAATCTAAAGTGCCATATCCATCGGCAACAATATTAACGGTACCTGTGCGCTCAATTTCTGATCCATTGACCACATAACTACCCGAAAAATTATCACTTACAGAACTTTGGTAAGTAAATGGATAATCCATAATCGTTAACGGATCAGTTAAAGGCACCACTACTCCTTGTACATTAGCTTCTCCATGTTTGAGCAAACCATCTGGAGAGCTGCTATAAAACTCATACTTTAAAGGTGTAGAACCAAAGTTGAGTTGGTCTGCATAAATAACTGCCAATTCCGCATCTGGGAAACCAGACACATAAGGTGTATTTTCAGGTAAGATAAATGTAGCAATTTGCATACTATCATTGGGCAGCATCCCAAAGTCCCAAATATTTTCTCCAGAAGCTCCCTGGCTAATGGTACTCCCATCTGCTACCGTAAAAATTTCTACTTCTTGGCCGACACGAGGAACCCCTGCCACATTGAGGGTTGTTTGAGCTTGTAAATTAGTAGATACAAAGAAACTTACTAGACATAGCAAGATCAGGTAATTTTGTTTCATAACTGACATGTTTTTGTTGACTGTAATAGCTATCGTTAAACAGTAACCGTTTTTAAATTAAGGTTGTGTGAGATGAAGGTGAATAAAAACAGTTAGCGCAAAGCACACAGCAAAAATTAAGCCTCAAATCAAAAAACCACTATTTTTACTCATATAAATCTTATCCTAACGAAAAAAAGCTTGACTATTTAAAGATAGTCAAGCTTTCCTTTACTTATAAAATAATATTCAACTAATTTCCTTCATTTGCAGTTTTCGCAGCCGCCAACACTTCCACTTCCTTATCTATAAAATACAATCCACGCCCTTCAATTCCAATCAATCGAATACGGTCAATCAAATTGCGATACGTCACTTCTTCCTCATGTTGCTCATCTACATACCACTGCAAAAACTGATAAGTCTGCTTATCTTTTTCTTGCTCCGCTATTTCTACCAAATTATCAATCGCAGCAGAAACCTTCAATTCATTTTGATATGCGGTATCAAACAAGTCAAAAATATTCTCAAATTCTAATTGTGGCTGTTTAATTGCAGGAGTAACAGCAAAACCACCTGAATCATTTATATAATGAATCAACTTCATCATATGCATACGTTCTTCTTCTGCATGATCAAACAAAAACTGTGCACAACCCGACAAGGCTTCTCGATCGCACCAACAAGCCATCGCCAAATAATGATTAGAGGCAGAACCTTCCAGTGCTACTTGATCATTCAATGCTTTTTCTACTTTTTTAGACAACATAGACCTATATTTAAATATTTTAAATTATTTTCTTTTCTTTGGGTGTGCCCCCATTTTTGCCAAACAGATGCTCCCGCCAGCGTCTTCGCTGGTGGCATCTGTTTGGCAAAAATGGGGTCGGGCTTTCGGCTAATAGTTGCCTTGTAGAAAATGAGTTCAGCTAAACGCCTAGTAGTGTCTTCCTTCGTCAGCCCTACTAGTCGAAGCTTCACTTCATTTCTACTTCAGCAATCTTCCGCCTCTATCCCTCACACATCTTACAAAAAGTCGAGTTCAATATAATAAAGTAAAAGCACCTTTTGTTCAAAAAAAACGAAAAAACCTAAAGCATTCTTTACTTGTTATCAAAGAGCTTATCTTTATTTTAGATTTCAAGCATTTATAGAAAACGCCAAATACCAATCATCACCTTGTCATCAGATCTAGTGTTGAGATCATGACACAATCCATTGGATATGTTTTTTGACCAAACATTCAAAAATATTAAGCGAACCCAAGAAATCTTACGTGTTTTATTCAAGTACGGTTTTGAAGATGTGATTGCTCATAGTCCCATTCAAAAACTAATACCCACCAATGCGCGGCTTACTTGGCGACGAGATGAAAAATCAATTTTTGAATCTACACGATACGAACGTGTCCGAATGGTATTTGAAGAGTTAGGTCCTACCTTTATTAAATTAGCTCAAGTATTAAGTAATCGTCCCGATATTTTACCCGAAGCGCTCATTAATGAGTTTACCAAACTCCAAAGTGAAGTGCCTCCATTTGAATTTTCAAAAGTCCGAGAAATCATAGAAAAAGAGATGGGACACCCACTCAAAGAGGTATTTAAGTTTTTTGATGAAAAAACACTTGGTTCTGCTTCTATTGGTCAGGTACACATGGCTATTCTAAAGGACGGAACTGAAGTAGTTGTAAAAGTACAACGCCCTAATGTTCAACAAGTTGTAGCCACTGATTTATCTATCATGCGTGACTTAGTAACACGTGCAGAAGGCATTTTTGAAAAAAATGGCGTTATCAATGCGATTGATGTCGTTGATGCTTTTGAGCGTAGTATGAGCAAGGAACTCGATTATAATACAGAAGCAAGAAATATCAACCTATTTCGAAATGCTTATGCTCATAGAACTGACTTTTATGTCCCCAAAGTGTATCGTGAATTTTCAACCGAACGGGTATTGGTATTGGAAATGATCAAAGGGTGTAAAATTACTGATCTAGAACAATTAAAAACGTGGGGACTCAATCCAGAACGTATTGCCGAACAAGGAATTGATATTTACTTGAGTCAAATTTTTGAACATGGCTTTTTTCATGCCGATCCTCACCCAGGTAATATCATCATTACGCGCGAAGGTACGATTTGCCTTATCGATTTTGGTATGATTGGTACGCTGATGAAAAAAGATAAGTATAACTTGGCAGGAGTATTTGTGGGAATGGCCCAACAAGACCCACAAAGTATGGCCAACTGCCTACGCAAACTCGCCATTGATGATAGCATCACTGACATGCGTTCCTTAGAGTATGACCTCAATGAAATAATAGAAGACTTTGCACTCCTAGATGTTAGTGAATCTAATATTGCAGAAATGAGTGTACAACTCCAAAAGGTCATTTTCAACTATCGACTTCGTGTACCTGGTGGTGTATTTATTATTTTAAGGGCTTTGGCTATTTTGGAAGGAATTGGAAAGTCGATTCATCCCAATTTTCAAACCTATGAGTTTATCAAACCTTATGGACTAAAAATATTTAGAGATAAACTAGATCCAACTAATGTAACAGACGACATTTTAGCACGAATGTCTGACTTCTCTGATTTTCTTGGTAGTTTCCCTGTAGAAGTACGAGATATATTGGTACAAACGCGGCGAGGGAAATTACACTTTGAATACGAACTCACCAATTACAAACCACTCCTAAACAAAGCTGACCGCATCGCCAATCGAATGATTGCCGCTGCGGTCATTTGTGCACTCTTAATTAGTTCTGCAATTGTTAGTACTGCCCAATTTCCTGCAAGTGCTACCACAGATAGTGGCATGCCCTATGTAAGTGTATTTGGCTTCTCAGCTGCAGTTGCTTTAGGAGTAATTGTATTTCTTGCTATTTGGAGAACAAGAAAGTATTGATCTCAAACAAAATTAAGTACTTCGACAAAAGTTTTCCGACATAATACTAGTATCAACAATTTGGAACCACATAAGAAAAATAAGCTTCAAATACTCTCCTCACCCAAGAGTATCAAAGCCCACATTAGTGGTCGTCTTTGACGACTCTTATGTGTACTTAGCTCCTCTTGCTATTAAGATAATTTGATTTTTACCAATGAACTTCTTATGCTTCTTATCTGCCTTATGTGGTTATTTTTTGTCGAAGAATTTATGTCTTAGTACTTACTACCGTACTAAAGAATTTGTTTCTTGTTTAAGCTGAATCAAAGTGTCTCTTACATCGACTTGCATGAGGTGTTCAAATTGAGTCAATAATTGCTTATAAAATGGCATTTCTTCTTTCAATACTTCTGGCTTATCGATTTCAAACTCTTGGATAACATCTAATATGCGTTGTTGCTCCTTGATACGTTTTTCTGTTTGAGCAATAGCATCTCCATTAAAGCTAAGTAAATTTACTTCTTCAGATAAACCCAACTCATCATGAGCATCCATTCTAGCTTGATCTACTCGGTGAGGTGCTGCATTGTGAGCTTCTTTTCTTAAGGATGCTTTATTGGTTGCTTTCTTTCCCTTTTTCTCTTTCAAAGCTTTTAAGCTTTTTTCCCCTTGCTCAATCTCACGCATCATATCTCCAACAATCAACTCCCTAAGCAAACTTACATTTGATAAGTCATCGTTATTATAAGCATCATTGAACTTTACCACTTTATCTTGAAATTCTCGTAACTCAGCTTGGTTCTTCTTATATGACTGTCTCAAGTTAAGAGATTCTACGGTATGTGGCTTTTTTTGAACTTTACTTTGAGCTTCACCAAATAAGGGAAGCAACAATATTACGGCTAATAAAATTAAAAGGTGTCTCATTTCTTTATATTAATTTTTCAAATTAAAACACTGACAACCAAACAAAAACACATAAGCACAATCATTAAAGTATTTTATATTTGGTAATACATAAGACTTCTTGCAAATTTTATGCCTACTTCCATAAGTTCATTTTATCAATATACTCATAAACTGCGCTATGTAACATATATTTATACGGACGCCCTTCTTTAATTGCCTTTCGAATATAGCTCGCTGAAATATCAATATATGGAACTTCCAATCTTGTAATCTTAGGATGATCCTGATATTTATCAACAGTATATCCCAATCGTGGATAAACAATTAAATAGTAATGTTCTAAAATCTGCTCATAGTTTTTCCACTTATGAAAATGCAACAAGTTATCTTCCCCCATAATAATTGAAAAATCATAATCGGGATATTTCTCGTGAAGATAACTTAACGTATCAATCGTATAGGAAGGTTGTGGTAATTTGAATTCAATCGAAGATGCATTAAATTGATCCTGTCCTTCTATTGCTAAATGCACCAACTCTAATCGCTCATATTGATTTAATAAATCCTTTTTTTGTTTAAAGGGGTTTTGAGGAGAAATCACAAACCAAAGGTGATTGATATTTGGCAATGCAACAACAGTATCAGCCACTATTAAATGTCCAATATGAATAGGATTAAAAGACCCAAAAAACAAAGCTATATGTTTCTTTTTCATTACAGTAATATTCGTTAGTAAGTCTCAAAAATAAAAAGAATAAAGTGTTTGCCAGTCATGTTTTAAATATTATCAATTTTATTTTAAACATTTTGATTCATTCAGGCATTTATTTAATAAGCTTTATTTTTTTATACGCCGACAGTTGAAACTTTAAACAGTTGAAACTGATTCAACACAAAAAACGTATGTATATAGACAGAGGTTTTCAGCTTGTAAAATAGCAATAAGTTTGCCATCAAAATCGTTATTGATTAACACTATCTTACGGGTAGTACTCCATTTTATTTAAATCCTCAAATTCAATCTGCAATATGAACGCATAGTGATACATTATTTTTAAACCTACGCTCATGAAACACCTTAGCTTATTCTTATTAATCTTACTACTAAGCTGCATTCCTTATGCAAATATCACTCATGCGCCTTTATCTAAGCTCTACCATACAACAACAACCCGTAGTAATATAAACCATCATTGTGGCTTTCATACTCCACCTTCTTTTATTTCAACAGCAGAACTTACTAATTCTGTAGAAATAACACCTGATCCACCTAAAAAATGGAAAGAAATAGAGTGGACTCCTACTCGTAAGCTTAGATGGGATGATTTTCAAGCACGCCCCAATTATTGGAGCAATTATTCTGCCGTTACATCTACTTATATCGAAGAAACACATGGATGTAATGATTATGGAGATTTCGCCTTTATTGTGAAGGCAGTATTTGTTAAAAATATGTCTTGGGCAAGAGGTCGCCTTTCTAAAGATTTATTACGACATGAGCAAATTCATTTCGACATTACTGAATATCACGCTCGTTTAATGCGAAAATACTTTGAAGACCTTAAATACCCTTGTTATAGAGAAGATGATATTAGCAAAGCAGTAGATCGCATCTTTGATGCGATGGAGAAAGCTCAACATAGATATGATGATGAAACATATCACGGCTTATATAAAAATCGCCAAGCAGAGTGGGAGTCATATGTAGCTGAGCAATTAGAAACGCTTAGTGCCTACAAAATTAATTAATATTGTCCCCCTTAATCCCTTAAACATTTATTAGATAGCTTAAAGTGTTCCACGTGGAACACTTTTTTCATTTTTGACATTATGTTCCACGTGGAACATCTTTAAAAAGTAGCTATTTCTTACTATGTTCCACGTGGAACAGACAGAATAGGTTGGTATAATACTAAATAAAAGCAAAGTCAACATAAACAAGCATTATAGCCAGTTATTTTGTAATTTTGCAGGACAAACAAGAAGGATATGTTTATAGAATATGACGTTATAGTAGTAGGTGGTGGACATGCAGGCTGTGAGGCAGCCGCAGCCGCAGCCAATTTGGGTTCAAAGGTGTTACTAGCGACCATGAATATGCAGACTATTGGGCAAATGTCTTGTAATCCTGCAATGGGTGGAGTTGCAAAAGGGCAAATTGTACGAGAAATAGATGCTTTAGGAGGTTATTCGGGTATTGTGACTGATAGAACCATGATTCAATTTAGAATGCTCAATCGTTCTAAAGGAGCGGCTATGTGGAGTCCACGTGCCCAAAGCGATAGAATGTTGTTTGCGAAAGAATGGCGATACCTTCTAGAACAGACGGCAAATATAGATTTCTGGCAAGAAATGGTGACAGGCTTAATTGTAGAGGGTGATCGAATCGCAGGTATAAAGACAGGAATGGGTATAGAAATACGTTCTAAGACGGTTGTATTAACTAATGGCACCTTTTTAAATGGCTTAATCCATATTGGCGAAAAACAATTTGGAGGGGGAAGAGCTGGCGAAAAAGCCGCTGTAGGACTTACCGCACAACTAGAAGCACTTGGTTTTGAATCAGGAAGAATGAAAACAGGTACACCACCTCGTATTGATGGGCGTACCATTAACTATGATATACTTGAACGCCAAGAAGGAGAAGAACCTGCTGGTGGCTTTTCTTATACAGAAAAGATAAACATCAAAGAACAACGTTGCTGTTGGATTACCTATACCAACCCTAGTGTACATGAGATGTTAAAAACAGGCTTTGACCAGTCTCCAATGTTTAATGGGCGTATAAAAGGCGTAGGACCTCGTTATTGTCCTTCTATAGAAGATAAGATTGAACGATTTGCAGAAAGAGATCGCCATCAAATATTTATAGAGCCAGAAGGATGGGATACGGTTGAAATTTATGTGAATGGCTTTTCTACCTCTCTTCCCGAAGATGTACAGCATAAAGCACTACGTCTTATTCCTGGTTTTGAAAATGCCAAGATGTTCCGACCAGGCTATGCAATAGAGTATGATTACTTCCCACCTTTGCAACTTACACACTCTTTGGAAACCAAATTGGTGAAAGGACTTTTCTTTGCTGGACAGATCAATGGAACAACGGGTTATGAAGAAGCCGCTTGTCAAGGATTGATGGCAGGGATAAATGCACACCGAAAAGTAAAAGAAGAAGAAGCCTTCACGCTTTCTAGATCAGAGGCATATATCGGTGTATTAATTGATGACCTCATTAATAAGGGTACAGAAGAGCCTTATCGTATGTTTACCTCTCGTGCTGAATACCGTATTCTTTTAAGACAAGATAATGCCGATATTCGCTTAACTGAAAAAGGTCACCAACTTGGACTCGCTAGTGATGCACGTTTGGAACGTGTAAAGCAAAAAATAAAGAGTAATGAAGAAATTGGTGATTTCTTGAAAAAACTAAGTGTGGCTCCTAGAGAAATAGAAGCTAAACTCTTAGAGAAAAACACATCACCACTAAAGCAAAAGGTAAAGATAATAGATGTGCTTCGTCGTCCTCAAATTGAAATGAATGACCTTCGATGCATTGATAAAGTAGATCAATTTTTAGCACAGTATGATTCCGAAACAATAGAACAAGTGGAAATCAATTTGAAGTATGAAAGCTATGTTCGAAAGGAGAAGGAAATGGCAGAAAAAATGAATCGACTAGAAAATGTAAAACTAAGTCCTTCGTTTAATTATGGTGACTTAACATCTCTATCTGCTGAAGCAAGAGAGAAACTCAATAAAATACAACCTGCTACTTTAGGGCAGGCAAGTCGTATCAGTGGTGTTTCTCCTGCCGATATATCTGTATTAATGGTACATCTTGGAAGATAAAAATATTAAAATAAAATATATTTAATATAATTTTGAATAATGCCTCTTATTTTCTGTTTGTTATAACGATCTACCTCGTTATTCTTAGTGCTTGTGCGAATCGTGTTAACCCAACAGGAGGAGATAAAGATGTAAAGCCTCCTAGTATATTAGCAGCCGAACCAGCCAATGAGCAAACACGTTTTAATGAAGAATTCATCACCCTACAATTTGATGAATTTATTGATTTGCAAGATCCGCAAAATCAGATTCTCATTTCACCAGCTATGAAAGAACGCCCTGAGTTTAAAAAGAAGGGTAAAAAGCTATTGGTTAAATTTAAAGAAGGGCTTCGTGAGAATACGACCTACACCATTAATTTTGGAGAAAGCATTGTAGATATTACTGAAAAAAACCCGCTTGGCAATTTTGAGTATACTTTTTCTACAGGTGATGAATTGGATTCTTTGTGGATTGCTGGTCGTGTTGTTAATGCAACAGATAATGAACCGAGCGAAAAAGTATTAGTAGGTATTTATGATACGAGTTCTGATACTTTATTTACAACTTCTCCCCCACTCTATATTGCACGTACCAATAAGGATGGACGATTTAAAATGAATAATTTGCCAAGTGGCACTTATCAACTAATGGCATTGGGTGATAAGAACAATAATTTATTTTATGATGTGCCTGGTGAACAGATTGCTTTCTACCCAACTCCTATAAGTATAGACACGAGTAAGGTTCCTCCCTACTCTATGCGTTTGTTTAGTGAAGGAAATGAGAAGATCAAATTGATGGAGCGTAATAATCGAGAGTATGGACGAATTGAGTTGATTTATTCTAGTCCATCTGATTCACTTACGATTGAATTGATAGATAATCCTATTCCTGAAAAAGATTTGCTAATTTATAATACGACTAATAATGACACTATCAATATATGGTATCGCAATATAGAACCTAAGCAGTTACAACTCATCGTCAATAATCATCAAAACTATTTGGATACTGTAAGTTTTAAAAAACTAGCGGATAAAAGTACTTCTTCTTCTGTAAAATATGTTTCCAATATGCGTGGTGGACGTGAACAAGCCTCTATCCATTTAAAGAAACCTGTTTACATAGAGTTCAATCATCCTATTCAAGAAATTCAACAACAAAATATCCAACTTATAGAAGATAGTATCCCTTTGGATATTAGTAGTACTATTCGGCGAGATAAAAAGAATCCTCGTAAACTTATTATTGACCATCCTTGGAAAGCAGCTACCAAATATAATCTGATTATTCCAGATAGTACAATGCTCGATTTTATTGGTAAAAAGAATAAGTTGATTGATATCATATTTAAGACGACCCCTCGTGATCAATATGGCAACTTGTTGGTGAAATTGCAGGAGGCAGATAGTAGTCGTCAGTATTTATTGAAAATTGTTGATAGTCGAAAAAATGTGATTTACTTTGATCGTATGGAAGAAACTCAAAAAGAGTTGACTTATCTGGAAACGGGATCTTATACCATTTTCGTCATTGATGATGCAAATAAAAATGGAGAATGGGATACGGGAAATTATGCGGAGAAATTACAACCCGAACGTGTGTTTAATGCGCGTAGTTCGATTCAGATTAAAGCAAACTGGGATTCGGAGGTAGAGGTGTTGGTGAAGTGAATTAGTGAATTATAAGAAAAAAGGTATCAGACGAAAAAGCAAGGATTCTG